>NZ_JBAFWT010000013.1:0-135820 GCF_043195195.1 Roseixanthobacter psychrophilus | reverse complement strand
ATCACATAAATACAAGCTATTAACCTGATATGTGCCCTGGGGATGATGGTATCGGGCGCCCGTCTTTGCGCTCTCCACGGGCCACTTTCGATGGATTTGTCGGGCCGCACGCCGGCGCAAATTGGCGTTTTCGTCTCATTCAGGCACCTCCCCAAGGGGCTTACCTGGCGCCGGCGGGGTTGGAGGGAGGTCTTGTTTCATCAGACAGATGCATGGGGGGCTCGACGGTGGGCTGGGACGAAACTTCGCTCCCGGTACTCCAACGCCCCACACCTCCTTCCGTGCGCTGTCCGGCCGCGCCCTGTTCGCATCGCCCCCTATGGCGGCAAACACCTGTGTGGGGCGTTGAATCACGCGCGTCGCGCGAGAGGGGCTCCGCGACTGCCGTTTAAAGTCCTGTCACAGTAAGCCTTTGCGGCTCCGCCATGCTTTTGCCTTGTCTGCCCCCTCACATCCCGCCGCGTTCGAAGAGGAATCTCACCAGATTGACGGGGCTTCAGGGTACCGTCATGTTCTTGCTTCGTCGGTTAAAGGTGCATGACCGCGCGCCGGCGCGGCATCAGCAAAGGGTCGGGACTTGCAGCACAGACGATCGGCCGGCACCTGGCGAGACGCGACGAGCGCAGCCGGGCTTGGCGACGAGCCCCCGCTCGGCGTCGACGGCGATGAGGAAGAGATCGACCGCCACCGGATCTCAGTACGCTGGCTCGCAGCCACTCTGCTGACTGGCCTTTGCGGCAGCTTTCTCATGGGCGGCGCGGTCTATGCCGCACTCGACGGCGACCACCGCTTCGCCTCGCTTCCCGAAACCGTAAGGGCGGTCGTGCGGGGCGCACTCGCCGCCGGCGAACGGCCTTCCAATTCTGCCCGCAAGGGCGATCGCATGTCGCTGTTGGCGGAAGCCTCCACCGCGCGGCAGACGTTCCGGCTCTCGGTTACCACCAAGGTGGGCGACAAGGAGATCATCAAGGTCCGCCCCTTCACGCGCGTGACGGCGAACCTTGCCATGTCCACCACCAGCGTCTCCTCCAACATCCCGCGTTTCAACCCGGCGCAGCTCGTGGCGCAGTCCGTGGACAAACAAGAGGCGGTGCCCCAGGCCGAACCGACAGGCGAGGTCACGGTGGTAATGCGCGATCTTGCCAATGCCCCGGCCAATCTGAAGTTCGGCGCCGCCGTGGCGATGGAGGACGTGCTGGTGAAAGTGCGCGAGGTCGCAGAACTCGCCCGCGCCCAGCCCGTACTTGCCGCAAGCCTGCCGCAAGCCTTCACCGGGCTCGGACAGAAGCCCGCGAATGGAGGGGCAGCGCCCTATCTCGCCTACGCGGCCCAGGGCAATTATCCCGCCACCACTGGAGCAGGCATCGCTCCCAAGTTGGAAGTACCGGAAAACGTGTCATTCCTGAGCAAGACCTCGGACGAAACGTCCGGCGGCAATGCCTGGTCCGACCAGACGGTGCTGGTGAAGAAGGGCGACACCATCGTGTCCGTGCTCACGGACGTCGGAGTAACGCAGGACGAGGCCCGTCAAGCCGCCGCCGCCTTCGGTCGCGGGCGCGACGGAACGGTGAAGGAAGGGCTGCGCATCCGCCTGCTCACCCAGGACGGTGCCGACAAGAAGACCCATCCGCTGCGCATTTCTCTGTTCAGCGACGCCGGTCACGAAGGCACCGTTGCGAAAGCAGACAACGACAAGTTTGTGCAGGTGGCAGAGCCGACCGAAACAGATGTCGGCGGAATCTCGGAGGATGTGGACGGCGACGACGACGGCCCCGGCATCCGCCTTTACGAGAGCATCTACGAAACCGCTCTGCGCAACGAGGTGCCTCGCAGCATCATCGCCGATCTGGTGCGGGTCTACTCCTTCGATGTCGACTTCCAGCGCCGCGTGAAGCCGGGTGACAATTTCGAGGTGCTTTACACCGAGGATGGCGGCGATGAGGAAGTGCTATACGCCGCACTGAGCACCAATGGGGAAACCCGCCGCTACTATCGCTTCCAGACCTCCGACGACGGTCTGGTGGATTATTACGACGAGGACGGCAAGAGCGCGAAGAAGTTCCTGGTTCGCAAACCCATGGCTGGGGGCATCATGCGCTCCCCCTTCGGCTATCGCCGCCATCCCATCCTCGGTTATTCCAAGTTGCATACCGGTGTGGATTGGTCGGATGCGGTAGGCACGCCGATCTTTGCGGCGGGCAACGGCACCATCATCTATGCCAATTGGAAGTCGGGTTACGGCCGGCACACCGAGATCCAGCACGCCAACGGCTATGTCACCACCTATTCCCACCAGTCCGGCTTTGCGAAGGGCATTCGCGAGGGCGTTCAGGTGCGGCAGGGGCAGGTGATCGGCTATCTCGGCTCGTCCGGCCTCTCCACCGGCCCGCATCTCCACTATGAGGTGAAGATCAACGGCTCGTTCGTGGATCCCATGCGCGTGAAGCTGCCACGCGGCCGCGCGCTCGACGGGCGGTTCCTTGCGGAATTCAAGAAAGAGCGGGAGCGCATCGAACTTCTTCTGAGCCACGCACCGGTGCCGCCGAAGGTGGCCTCGGCCGCCAGCGGCAACAGCCGTTCGAGATAGGTTGAGACTCTCAGGCCCGTTGAGGCCTTAAGTGTTCCCATTCGGCAGGTTCGGATAGACTGGCGGCATGCCAAAGTGCGAACCGCGAGCCTGTTTATGAAAGTCCGTATGCCACGTGCCGCCCGGCGGATCTCCGGCGCCCTGTTTTTTACCGCTTGTCTTCCTACAGCGGCGTTCAGTGGCTCTGCGGACGACGCCTATATCGCATCCCGCGACAAGTATGTTGCCGCCATCGCCGCCGCAGAAAAGGCCGGAGCGGGCAACGACGCAGTATTCAAGCAAGACGAGCACGCCCGCGCTGATCTGCAGAAGCAGATGGCCGCACTACTGGGCCCGCTCTCCTACAAGGGTCTTGAGAAGACCCCGAGCTTTTCCCCCGGCGCGCTGTACGATGGCGACATCGAAAGCGGCCGTCCCGATGGGCTCCTGTTCCACGACGCAAAGTATGAGACGCGCATCTTCGTGTCACCGGAGCCGGTGCTCGCGAACTGGGTCAGCCATGAGGCCGAAAGCCTGAGCCTGCCCGCGGGCGAAGGGCTGGACGCGGCCATCAAATCGGATCCCTTCTATACCCAGGCCACCGGCAGCGATGCCGCGTTCCAGAGCTATGTCGCCCTTCCGCTGTCCGCGCAGGCCGATGAAAAACTCCATGCAGCCCTGGGCGTGTTCGCCCAGGACGATCTTGGCAATGCACCCCCCAATGCTGTCGTGATCGCCAGGATCGCCGGCGGTCGGGTCACCGTCGGAACGGCACCTGCGTCCGAAGCCTATAAGTTCATTCCCGCCTGCACCAAAATCTGGAAGGAGTTTGACGCCAAGGCGAACGCTCTGTTTGCCGCCGTACAGAAAGGCGGAAAGGGCGCGGATGATCCGCGTTGGGATAAAGCCATGACCCTGCGGGACGACGGCTCCGCCGCCGTGCGCGCCTGCTACGCAAAAGAGATCGTCAACCAACCCCAGTTTACGTTGGTCCTCAAGAAGACTGAGGCTCTGCTACAGAAATTGCGGGGGAGCTGATTGACACGCAAAAGGCCCTCCCGATGGGAGGGCCCTTCTCTTTTGGATCGGCGCGTTTGCGTCAGGCGGCCTGTTCGACCGGCCCCTCGTTCGCGAAGGTCAGGCGGCCCCCCTCCAGGCCCACGCGCACCCGGGTTCCGTCCAGTATGTCGCCGGCGAGGATCTTCTCCGCCATGGGATCCTGCACCAGCTTCTGGATGATCCGCTTGAGCGGCCGCGCGCCATAGGCGGGGTCGTACCCCTTGTCGGCAAGGAAGGTCCGCGCTTCGGGAGCCAGGTCGAGGACGATCTTGCGATCCTCCAGCAGCTTGGCAATACGGCCCATCTGGATGTCGACGATGCCGGCCATCTGATCCCGCTTCAGGCGGTGGAACATGATGATCTCGTCGATACGGTTGATGAATTCCGGGCGGAAGTGACGCCGCACGGCTCCCATCACCAGCTCATAGGCCTCGTCGTCGGAGACCACCTTCTCGCCCTCCTGGCCGGGAATGCCAAAGCCCACCGGCTGACGAGGATCCGAGAGATATTCCGCGCCGAGGTTGGAGGTCATCACCAGCAGCGTGTTTCGAAAGTCCACCGTGCGCCCCTGCCCGTCCGTCAGGCGCCCGTCGTCGAGCACCTGCAGCAGAACGTTGAAGACGTCCGGATGGGCCTTCTCCACCTCGTCGAACAGCACGACCTGATAGGGCCGGCGCCGCACCGCTTCGGTGAGGGCACCGCCCTCCTCATAGCCGACATAGCCTGGAGGAGCACCGATCAGCCGGCTCACGGAGTGCTTCTCCATGTATTCCGACATGTCGATGCGCACCATGGCGGTGTCGTCGTCGAACAGATAATTGGCGAGCGCCTTCGTCAGTTCGGTCTTGCCCACGCCGGTCGGTCCGAGGAACAGGAACGAGCCGATGGGACGGTTCGGATCCTGCAATCCGGCGCGCGAACGCCGCACGGCGGTGGACACGGCGGTGACCGCCTCGTCCTGGCCGATCACGCGCTTGGCCAACTCAAGCTCCATCTTGAGCAGCTTCTCGCGTTCGCCTTCCAGCATCTTGTCCACGGGCACGCCGGTCCAGCGGGAGACCACACCTGCGATATGGTCGGGCGTCACGGCCTCTTCCATGGTGCCGCCCTTGTCGCCGGCCGCTTCGACGGTCGCCAGTTTCTTCTCCAGGTCCGGGATCACCGAATAGGTCAGCTCACCCGCCTTCTGGTATTCGCCCTGGCGCTGGGCGGTTGCCAGATCGGCGCGCGCCTGGTCGAGCTTGGCCTTGAGCGTGGTCGCCGTGCCGAGCTTCTCCTTCTCCGCCTTCCATTTGGACGTGAGGACGGAGGCGCGCTCCTCAAGATCGGCCAGTTCCTTTTCAAGCCGCTTCAGGCGGTCCTTGGAGGCCTGGTCGGTCTCCTTCTTCAGCGCCTCCTGCTCGATCTTCAGCCGCACGATCTCGCGGTCGAGATTGTCCAGGGCCTCGGGCTTGGAATCCACCTGCATGCGCAGGCGCGAGGACGCCTCGTCGACGAGGTCGATGGCCTTGTCCGGCAGGAAGCGGTCGGTGATGTAGCGGTTGGAGAGCGTCGCGGCCGCGACCAGCGCGCTGTCGGTGATCCGCACGCCGTGGTGCAGCTCATACTTCTCCTTGAGACCGCGCAGGATCGAGACGGTATCCTCCACGGTCGGCTCGGAGACGAAGACGGGCTGGAACCGACGGGCGAGCGCCGCGTCCTTCTCCACATGCTTACGGTATTCATCCAGCGTGGTGGCGCCGACACAATGCAGCTCGCCGCGCGCCAAGGCGGGTTTGAGCAGATTGGATGCATCCATCGCGCCATCGGTCTTGCCGGCACCGACGAGGGTGTGCATCTCGTCGATGAACAGGATGATCCCACCCTCGGCCGACTGCACCTCATTGAGCACGCTCTTGAGACGCTCCTCGAACTCGCCGCGATATTTCGCGCCGGCGATGAGGGAGCCCATGTCGAGCGCGAGCAGGCTCTTGTTCTTCAAGCTTTCCGGAACGTCGCCATCAATGATCCGGCGGGCGAGGCCTTCCACGATCGCGGTCTTGCCGACACCCGGCTCGCCAATGAGCACGGGGTTGTTCTTGGTCCGGCGCGCCAGCACCTGGATGGTGCGGCGAATCTCTTCGTCGCGGCCGATGACCGGATCAAGCTTGCCGTCACGCGCCGCCTGGGTCAGGTCGCGGGCATATTTCTTCAGCGCGTCATAGGCGTTCTCGGCGGTCGCCGTATCGGCGGTCCGGCCCTTGCGCAGCGCTTCGATGGCGGCATTGAGATTTTGCGGGGTCACGCCGGCCCGCGCCAGGATCTGACCGGCCTCGGTTTCTTTCTCGATGGCGAGGGCAAGCAGAAGCCGCTCGACGGTGACATAGCCGTCGCCCGCCTTCTTCGCCGCCTGCTCGGCAGCCTCGAACACACGCGCCAAAGGCTGGCTCAGATAAACTTGTCCAGAACCGCCCTGCACCTTCGGCAGCTTGCGAAGCGCAAGCTCCACCTCGTCGCGCACCTGGGTCGGATTGCCGCCCGCACGCTGGATGAGACCGGAGCACAGGCCCTCGGGATCGTCGAGCAATACCTTCAGAAGATGCTCGGGCGCAAACTGCTGGTTGCCTTCGCGGACGGCGAGCGACTGTGCCGACTGCACGAAACCGCGCGCGCGCTCGGTATAGATTTCAAAATTCATATCGTTCCTCCTCGGCGCTCCCGACGCCTTGAAAAGCACGACGGGACACGATCGGATGCGGCTCCGGTATCCCCGGCCGCCGCAGCGGTCGCGCTTGACGCGCCGCCGTTGCGGGATGTGGGGATGCCCGGCGCCCAGGGGAAGGGGGTCATGCCTCTACGCAGACGGGAATTTTCCACGTCGGCGCCCGCCGCGCCTTGATGCGTATCACGGAACACGTCACCGGCGGCATGAACATGCGCGGCCGCACCTTGACCGGCCCGCATCGCAATGCGAGCCATAAGCACTGCGCCAGTCGAGGAATGCCATCCATGCGCGCGCCCGTCGCGACCCTGATTGCCATAAACCGCTATCCGGTGAAGGGCTTTTCTCCCGAACCGATGGACGGCGTGGACCTGCGCGCCGGTGATTTCTTCCCCGGTGACCGGCTCTACGCGGTGGAGAATGGCCCGAGCGGCTTCGACCCGGACGCCCCGACCTATAAAGAGAAGACTGCCTTCGTCGTGCTGATGCGCAATGCTCGCATCGCGGCCCTGAAAACGCGCTTCGACCCCGTCAGCACGGTCTTCACCCTGTCCAAGGGCGACGCTGAGGTGGCGCACGGGGACCTCTCCACCGCCGAGGGACGGGCTGAGATCGAGCGGTTCCTCACCTCTTACATGGAGAGAGAAGCGCGCGGCCCCCTGAAGCTGCTCACCGCACCGGTCAGCCACCGCTTTATGGATTCGCTGCGCTCCGGCTTCGTCTCCCTGCTCAATCTCGCCAGCGTGCGCGACCTGGAGGCGAAGATGGGCGCGCAGATCGACCCGATCCGCTTCCGCATGAACTTGCATCTCGATGGCCTGCCTGCGGGGGCGGAACTGGAGCTTGAAGGCAAAACCCTCGCCGTCGGCGACCGGGTGCGGCTTGAGGTGCTCAAGCGCACCGAGCGCTGCGCCGCCACCAGCGTCAATCCCGCCACGGCGGAGCGCGACCTCAACATCGTCAAGGGCCTGGCAAAGAGCTACGGCCATACCGATTGCGGCATCTACGCCAAGGTGGTGACGGGCGGACGGATCGTACCCGGCGATCCGATCCGTCACGCGCAGCCCAGCCTCGACCTCGCATGAGCGCGCGCGGACTGCTGATCGCCGCGCCCCGTTCCGGCTCGGGAAAGACCACGGTCACCCTTGGTCTGCTTGCCGCCTTCGCCCGGCGTGGTGTGAGGGTGCGGGCCGCGAAATCGGGGCCAGATTATATCGACCCCGCCTTCCACGCAGCCGCGACCGGACGCCCCGGCCTCAATCTCGACAGCTGGGCCATGCCGCCGGCCCTGCTGGAATCCCTCGCCACCGAGGCCGCGGCGGGCGGTGAATTGCTGGTGGTGGAAGGCGCAATGGGCCTGTTCGACGGGGTGCCGGGCACCGACGGGCGATCCGGCGCCGGGGCCGACGTAGCCGCTCTGCTGAACATCCCGGTGCTGCTGGTGCTCGACGTCTCGGGGCAATCCCAGACCGCCGCCGCGGTGGCGCGGGGCTTTGCTACCCACGACCCGCGCGTGCGAATCGGCGGGCTGATCCTCAACCGGGTCGGCAGTGCCCGCCACACGCGCCTCGTCACCCAATCCATGGCGCCGTTGGGCCTGCCCGTGCTCGGCGCGATCCCGCGCACCGACACACTGGTTCTACCGGAACGTCATCTCGGCCTTGTCCAGGCGGGCGAGCATGACGACCTCGCCACCCGGTTCGCCGCGCTCGCCGACATGGCCGAGAAGCAGTGCGACCTCGATGCCATTTTTGCCCTGGCGGCGCCCCTCGCCCCCCTTCCGGCGCATGTTTCAGCCCCCGCTCTGCCGCCGCCGGGTCAGCGCATCGCGCTGGCGCAGGATCCAGCCTTCAGCTTCCTCTATGCCCATCTGCTGCAATCCTGGCGCCGTGCCGGCGCGGAAATCCTGCCCTTCTCGCCACTCGCCGACGAAGCGCCGGATCGGAGCTGCGACGTATGCTGGCTGCCCGGGGGCTATCCCGAACTGCATGCCGGCACGTTGGCGGCGGCCGCGCGCTTCAAGCAGGGAATGCGGGCGTTCGCCGCCGTAAAGCCGGTCCACGGCGAATGCGGGGGCTACATGACCCTCGGTGCCGCGATCACCGACGCGTCCGGCACGGTGCACGAAATGCTGGGTCTGCTCGGGCTCGAAACCAGCTTCGCCCAACGCAAGATGAACCTCGGGTATCGCGAGGCCCACCTGTCAGTCCCCTCTCCCCTCGGCCCGGCGGGGACACGGGTGCGGGGGCACGAATTTCATTACGCGACCATCCTGACCCTCGGTAAAGACGAGCCGCTCGCCGAACTGAGCGATTCCCAAGGCGACACTCTGGGTCCGTCCGGCAGCCGGCGCGAACACGTAACCGGCGCGTTCTTCCACGCCATCGCTCCTGTTGCATAGGCGCACGCACCGCACAGACCTTTGCGCGAAGAATTGCACAGACCGCATGTCTAAGATCGGCGTATCGGGGCTATAGTTCCACGGCGAGAGCCGGAAAGGCCGAGCGAGGAAACGCAGACCCAAAGGGGAGTGCCACATGCGGTGCCAGATGAAGGACGATGATTTTCGCCAGGCCATCCTGGAAATCGTCGGCGCCAAAGCAGGACAGGCGATCATCATTCAAGTAGTCGGCGGTACGACCATCACCGGCTATGCACCGCTGAGCGTCGGCCGCGACTATCTGCGCTGCCAAATCGCCGGCGGCGATAATCAGAAGGAACAGATTGTCCCGCTGCACTCCATCACCTGCGTGCGCTGACCAGCGCGCTCATCCAGCCCCACACCTTGCCCGACGCCGCCCCGCATACGGTGCGGTCGCGCGGACATATTTGCTTGTTCTATGACCGTATCCTTAGGAGCACCACATGCCCGCTCTCGCCCCCGTTTCCGGCACTACGCCCGCCTTCCCCCTGATGCGCGAACAGATCCTGGTCGGCGGCCAATGGATCGACGCTGACGGCGCCGGCACAATCAACGTCGTTAATCCCGCGACCGGTGATCTGATCGGCACGGTTCCCGATGCCGGCTCGGCGGAGACGCGCCGCGCCATCGAGGCCGCAGCCAAAGCCCTGCCCGCGTGGCGCGCCAAGACTGCAGCCGAGCGCGCGACCCTCCTGCACAAGCTCGCCGATCTGATCCTCGCCAATCAGGAAGAGCTGGCCTCCATCCTCACCAGCGAGCAGGGCAAGCCCCTGGCGGAAGCGCGCGGCGAAGTGGGCGCCTCGGCCGCCTATGTGCGCTGGTTTGCCGAGGAAGCGCGCCGCCTGTACGGCGATGTCATTCCCTCCCCCTGGCCCGGTCGACGCATCCTCGTCACCAAGGAGCCGGTTGGTGTGGTCGCCGCCATCACGCCGTGGAACTTCCCCTCCTCCATGCTCTCACGCAAGATCGGCGCGGCGCTTGCGGCCGGCTGCACCGTTGTGTGCAAGCCCTCCGAGCTGACCCCCTATTCGGGCCTGGCCTGGGGGGTGCTGGCGGAGAAGGCGGGAATTCCGGCGGGCGTCATCAACATCCTCATCGGCGACGCCAAGGCCATCGGTGGCGAAATGACCTCCAACCCGATCGTGAAGAAGATTACCTTCACCGGCTCCACGGCGGTCGGCAAGCTGCTCATGAAGCAGTCTTCGGACACCATGAAGAAGATCTCCATGGAACTCGGCGGCAACGCGCCCTTCCTCGTATTTGACGATGCCGACCTTGACGCGGCAGTGGAAGGGGGCATCGCTTCCAAATACCGCAATGCCGGCCAGACCTGCGTGTGCACCAACCGCTTCTACGTTCAGGCCGGCGTCTATGACGCCTTCGTCGAGAAGTTCGTTGCCGCCTCCAAGAAGCTGAAAATCGGCAATGGCTTCGACGACGGCGTCGTGGCCGGTCCGCTGATCGAGGAAAAGGCGGTCGCCAAGGTGGAACGCCTACTGAAGGACGCGGTGGACAAGGGCGGCAAGGTTGTCGCCGGCGGCAGGCGCAGCCAGCTCGGTGGCACCTTCTTCGAGCCGACCGTGATCGCCAATGCCTCCGCCGACATGGCGTTCGCCCGCGAGGAGATCTTCGGACCCATGGCCCCGATCTTCAAGTTCGAGACCGAGGAAGAGGCCGTGCGCCTCGCAAATGACACCGAATATGGCCTTGCCTGCTATTTCTTCACCAAGGATCTCGGCCGCGCGTTCCGGGTTGCCGAGGCGCTGGAATATGGCCAGGTCGGCGTCAATGCTGGCGTCATCACCTCCGAAGTGGCACCGTTCGGCGGCTACAAGGAGAGTGGTGTCGGCCGCGAAGGCTCCAAGTACGGCTGCGACGAATACCTCAACATCAAATACACCTGCATCGCCGGCCTGTGAGCCGTTGACGCGGATCTGAAAAGAAAAGGGGCGCATGTGCGCCCCTTTTTGTTGACCCGATTTGCCCGCCCTCACTCGGCCGCAGCGCGGCGCGCGGGATCGTAATTGAGGATCGGCGCCAACCAGCGCTCCCCCTCTTCCACGCTCCATCCCTTGCGGACGGCATAATCCTCCACCTGGTCGCGCTCGATGCGGCCGACGCCGAAATAAGCGCTCTCGGGATGGGAGAAATAGAGCCCGGAGACCGCCGCGCCGGGCCACATGGCATAGCTCTCGGTCAGCTCAAGCCCGATCTTGTTGGTGGCATCCAGGATCGAGAACAGCGTCCCCTTCTCTGTATGGTCGGGCTGGGCGGGATAGCCAGGTGCTGGACGAATGCCGCGGTACTTCTCCAAGATCATGTCATCGTTGGAGAGCCCCTCGTCGGGCGCATACGCCCAAAGCTGGGTGCGCACCAGATGATGCATGCGCTCGGCGAAGGCCTCCGCCAGACGGTCCGACAAGGCCTTCACCATGATGGCGGAATAATCGTCATTGGCGTGCTTGAACGCGTCCGACCGCGCCGCTTCGCCGAACCCGGTGCATACGGCGAAGCCGCCGACATAATCGGGCACGCCAGTGTCCAGCGGGGCGATGAAGTCGGACAGCGCCAGGTTGAAGCGCCCCTCGCGCCGCGCCAGTTGCTGGCGCAGCGTGTGCAAGGAGGCCAGCGGCGTCTTGCGGGTATCATCGCGGAACAGGACGATATCGTCGCCAATGCTATTGGCGGGCCAGAAGCCGACCACCGCCTTGGCGGTCACCCACTTTTCCTCGACCATCTGCGCCAGCATGGCCTGCGCATCCTTGAACAGGTTGCGAGCGGGCTCTCCCACGACCGGGTCCTCCAGGATCGCCGGATAGCGGCCCGATAATTCCCAGGACTGGAAGAACGGCGTCCAGTCGATGAAGGGCACGAGGTCGGCGAGGTCATGGTCCTCGAACACGCGGGTGCCGAGGAAAGCGGGCTTCGGCGGCAGATAGGCGGAGAAATCCAGCTTCAGGCCGTTGTCGCGCGCCTTGGCGAGCGGAACACGCTGCTTGGCGGCATCGGCGCGGGCATGGGCGTCGGCCAGCTTCACATATTCCGCCTTTACGTCAGCCATGTAGGAGGCACGCGTCTCCGGGTTCAGGAGGTTCGCCACCACGCCGACCGCGCGGCTCGCGTCGGTGACATAGACCGCCTGCCCCCGCTCGTATTGCGGGGCGATCTTCACCGCCGTGTGGACGCGCGAGGTGGTGGCGCCGCCGATCAGCAGCGGCACCACGAAGCCCTCGCGCTCCATCTCGGAGGCGACCGACACCATTTCGTCCAGCGAAGGGGTGATGAGACCGGACAGGCCGATCACATCCACATTCTCGCGCTTGGCGGTTTCCAGGATCTTGGCGGTGGGCACCATAACGCCGAGGTCGATGACCTCGAAATTATTGCACTGGAGCACGACGCCGACGATGTTCTTGCCGATGTCGTGCACATCGCCCTTCACCGTCGCCATCAGGATCTTGCCGGCGGATGAGGATTCGGTGGTGCCGTTGTCCAGCTTCTCCTGCTCCATGAAGGGCATGAGATAGGCCACCGCCTGCTTCATCACGCGCGCGGACTTCACCACCTGCGGCAGGAACATCTTGCCGGCGCCGAACAGATCGCCGACCACATTCATGCCGGCCATCAGCGGCCCCTCGATGACGTGGAGCGGACGGGCCACCTGCTGGCGCGCCTCCTCGGTGTCGGCATCGACGAATTCGGTGATGCCATTGATGAGCGCGTGGGCAAGGCGCTTTTCCACCGACCACGTGCGCCAGGCAAGATCGGCTTCCTTCTTCTCTTTGCCAGCGCCGCCCTTGAAGCCCTCGGCCAGGGTCAGCAGGCGCTCGGTGGCATCGGGATTACGGTTGAGCACCACATCCTCGCACGCCTCCCGCAGTTCGGCGGGGATTTCGTCATAAAGCGCAAGCTGGCCGGCATTGACGATGCCCATGTCCATGCCCGCCTTGATGGCGTGGTAGAGGAACACGGCGTGCATCGCCTCGCGCACCGGCTCGTTGCCGCGGAACGAGAACGACAGGTTCGACACGCCCCCGGAAATATGGGCGTGGGGCAAATGTTCGCGGATCCAGCGCGTGGCCTTGATGAAATACACGCCATAAGGCGAATGCTCCTCGATGCCGGTGGCGACCGCGAAGATGTTGGGGTCGAAGATGATATCCTCAGGCGGGAAGCCCAATTCCTCCACCAGGATCTTGTAGGCGCGGGCGCAAATCTGGGTCTTGCGCTCGAACGTATCGGCCTGGCCCTGCTCATCGAACGCCATCACGACGACCGCCGCGCCGTAGCGGCGCACCAAGCGCGCCTGGGCACGGAAGCCCTCCTCCCCCTCCTTCATGGAGATGGAATTGACGATGCCCTTGCCCTGGATGCATTTCAGCCCGGCCTCGATGATCGACCACTTGGAGCTGTCCACCATCACCGGGACGCGGGAGATATCCGGCTCGGCGGCGACGAGGTTGAGGAAGGTGACCATGGCCTTCTGGCTGTCCAGCAGGCCCTCGTCCATGTTGATGTCGATGACCTGGGCGCCGTTTTCCACCTGGTCGCGCGCAACCGCGAGCGCTGCGGGAAAATCGCCGTTGGTGATCAGCTTGCGGAAGCGAGCCGAGCCGGTGACATTGGTACGCTCGCCCACGTTCACGAACGGGATCTGCGGCGTCAGCTCGAAGGGTTCGAGGCCCGACAGGCGCAGCATGGGCGGCAGCTCAGGTACGGTGCGCGGCTTGTGGACGGAGACCGCCTTCGCAACGGCCGCGATATGGTCCGGCGTGGTGCCGCAGCAGCCGCCGACGATGTTGACGAGGCCGGAGGCGGCGAATTCGCCCACCAGCGCCGCCATGGCCTCGGGGCTCTCATCATAAAGGCCGAATTCGTTGGGCAGGCCGGCGTTGGGATAGGCGCACACCAGCGTATCGGCCACCTTTCCGATTTCGGCGATATGGGCGCGCATCTCCTTGGCGCCGAGGGCGCAATTGAGGCCGATGGAGAACGGCTGGGCGTGGCGCAGCGAATACCAGAAGGCGGCCGGCGTCTGGCCCGAGAGGGTGCGGCCCGAAAGGTCGGTGATGGTGCCGGAGATCATCACAGGCACGCGGGTGCCCAATTCGTCGAACAGGCCTTCAATCGCGAAGATCGCGGCCTTGGCATTCAGCGTGTCAAAGATGGTTTCGATCAGCAGCAGGTCGGAGCCACCCGCCAGCAGGCCGCGCGCCTGCTCGCCATAGGCCACGGCCAATTCGTCGAAGGAGGTGGCACGGAAGCCGGGATCGTTCACATCCGGCGAGATGGAGGCGGTGCGGTTGGTGGGTCCGATGGCGCCCGCGACGAACCGGCGCCGGCCGTCCTGAGCCTGTGCCTGCTGCGCGGCTTCCTTGGCGAGGCGGGCGCCTTCCACGTTCAGTTCGTAGGCGAACTCCTCCATGCCGTAATCGGCCTGGGCGATGGTGGTGGAGGAGAAGGTATTGGTCTCGACAATGTCGGCGCCGGCCAGAAAATACTTGAGGTGAATGGCCCGTACGTCGTCCTGCCGGGTGAGGTTCAGCAGGTCGTTATTGCCCTTCACATCACGCGGCCAGGCGGCGAAGCGCGCCCCGCGATAGCCGGCCTCGTCCAGCTTCAGGCCCTGGATCATGGTGCCCATGGCTCCGTCCAGCACCAGGATGCGCTCGCGCGCGGCGGCATGGAGGGCGGCTGTGGTCTCGTTTCGGGCGTCGGTCATGGTGCACCACTAATCCCATATGGGAAGCGTTAAAGCGTCTGCCGGGATTGGCGGCCCGGACCAAGCGGGCGGCGAGGCCGCCCGCAGCAAGAAAGATCACACCGCGATGGCCTGAGGCTGCACGGCCGCCTCGTCCTTCGCCCGCAGGCCGAGGAGGTGGCAGATGGCGTAGACCAGGTCGGCACGGTTCAAGGTGTAGAAGTGGATATCGGCGGCGCCGCGATCAACCAGATCGGTCGCCTGCTCGGCGGCGACGGCGGCAGCGATCAGCTTGCGCGTCTCGGGATCGTTGTCGAGCCCCTCGAAGCGCTTGGCCAACCAGTCCGGCACGCGCGCGCCGGTGCGAACGGCAAAATTCGCGGCCTGCTTGAAATTGGTCACCGGCAGGATGCCCGGCAGAATCGGGATGTTGATGCCGCGCGCCCGCACCTTGTCGAGATAGCGGAAATAGACGTCGTTATCGAAGAAAAACTGGGTGATGGCGCGGGTCGCTCCATTGTCCACCTTCTCCTTCAGATAATCGATGTCGGCATCGATGCTCGGGCTTTCTGGATGCTTCTCGGGATAGGCCGAGACCGAGACCTCGAAATCCCCGAGCTTGCGGATTCCCGCCACCAGATCGCAGGCATGGGCATAGCCGTCGGGATGCGGCACATAGGCGGTGCCGACGCCGCTGGTGGGATCACCGCGCAAGGCCACGATGTGCTTCACGCCCGCCTTGGCATAGGCGCGCACCACATCGTCGATCTCCGCCCGGGTCGCGGCGACACAGGTGAGATGGGCGGCGGGGGCAAGATCGGTCTCGCGCACCAGCCGCTCGACGGTGGCGTGGGTGCGCTCGCGCGTGGAGCCGCCGGCGCCGTAGGTCACGGAAACGAAGCGCGGCGCAAGCGGCGCGAGGCGCGCCACGCTGGACCACAGATTGCGCTCCATCTCCTCGGTCTTGGGCGGGAAGAATTCGAACGAGACGCCCACCGGCGCCTTGCCCACCTCGCGGCTCGCCCGGATCGGCCCTGCCATCACGCAACCTCCCTCTTTTCTTGGACTGTGGCGACGCGGGGGTCGCAGGCGAGCCATAAGGAAACCGTCAGGGCATTTTCCCCGCCCGTTTCGGGAGCAAGCCGCCTGTTCATGACCGGCTCCAGTCCGGCCTGAGCCAGCCAGCCCTCCACCGCCTCGGTGGAGAAGCCAAGGCGGCGATGGGCATGCGCCTCACGCAGAAACTCCAGATCGTGGGGCGCGAAATCGATCACCAGCAGCCGCCCGCCCGGCCGCAGCAGCCGCGCCGCCTCGCGCACAGCACGGCCGGCATCGTCGAGGAAGTGCAGCACCTGATGGATGATGATGGCATCGAAACTATCGCGCGGCATGGCGAGGTTATAGATGTCGCCCTGGCGCACCGAGCAATTGCGGATGCCCGCCTGCTCCAGATGGGCGCGGGCGATGCGCAACATGTCCGGGGACAGATCGATGCCGATGCCGCGGCCGATCTCGGGCGCGAACAGTTCCAGCATGCGCCCGGTGCCGGTTCCAAGGTCGAGCAAAGAATCGATCGGGGTGCCGGCCAGCGCCTCGTGCACCGCATCTTCAACGGCGGTCTCCGGCACATGCAGGCTGCGGATGGCATCCCATTGCGCGGCATGGGCGGCGAAATAGGTCTGCGCCGTCTGGGCACGAGCTGCATGCACCTCGGCGAGGCGGTCACGGTCGCGGCGCACCACGTCGTCGAGCGGGTCCAGCAACCGCAGCAAGGTATTGGCGATGCAGGCCCCCGGTCCTTCATTGGCCCGACGATAGAACATCCAGCTCGCCTCCCGATGCCGCTCCACCAGCCCCGCATCCGCCAGCAGCTTCAGATGGCGCGAAATGCGCGGCTGCGACTGGCCGAGAATCTCGGTCAGATCGGAGACGGTCAGTTCCGCTTCGCCCAGCACTGCGAGCAGCCGGAGGCGCGTGTCCTCGCCCGCAGCCTTCAGGCCATCGAGGAGGCTCAGATAGGAAAGCGGCTTGCCTAAGAGATGATGGCCATCTAACGACATAAAGATATCTTTATATTTATCTCCAGCCAATTTCAAGCCGCCCGACCGTCACTCTCCTGCAACGCAGGTCAGGATTGCACCACGAATAGGTTATCGGGCACGCTTTGCATTGCACCGCATTCAGCGCGGCGTTACGAACACAGGGAACGCTTGGCTTCCCTCGGTGGTTAAGGGCTGGGCGGCTCACCGTGGAGCAGGGCTTGATCTGCCGCAAGGGCGCGTGGCGCACCGGCATGCAAGCCTCGAAACACGGCGGGATTAAAAAATTGGGGCCGTTTCCAATTTCGTCACGTTTCAGGATTAACAACGAATCCCATGACGCTGCGCAACACACTCCTCTCCGCCCTTGGGATCTCCGTCCTGGCTGCTTCGGCGCATGCCCAGACCATGCCGGGCCGCTATTACGTGCCCGCGGCGGCTGACGCTGACGAAACCACGGGCGCCATTGCGCCGCCGGAGCCGGCAGGTAGCCTGCCCGGCTACAATGATCCTTATGCACGCCCGACCGTGCGCAGTGATGCGGTGCAGAGTGCGCCCATCGCAGCGCCACCTGGCAGCGTTCAGGCGCCCACCTATTCGGCGCCAGGTTATGCTCAGCCGGCGCCGCAGCAAGGCTATTCGCAGGGCGCGCCGGTCCAGGCCGCCGCGCCGAGCAATCAGCCGTTGCCCATCGCCCCGCAAGGCAGCTACGCCCCTCAGCAGGGCGGATACGTAACGCAGGGAGCAGCCGCCCCGGCCGCTTCTGCGTCGCAGGGTTACGTCCAGCCGGGACAGGGTTATGTGCAGCCGGCTCAGGCCGCCGGCGAGCCGCCGACGTCCGCTCAGCAGGATGCCTTGCGCGCCCAGGCGCTTCAGCAGGGCTATGTACAGCCTGACGCCGGCTATGTTCAGCCGCAGCAGGGCTACGTTCAGCCGGCGCCCCAGGCCGCATCTTACGGTGGCCCGGCGGTCGGCGCGCCAACCGCGCCCCCCTCTGGCGTCTATGGCTCCAACGCCGCCGTTGTTCCCGGCACGCAGGAAGCCCCTTCCGGCCCGCGCATCGAAGATGTCGATCCGAGCGAGCCGGTGCCGGAGCGCTTCCGCCGTCAGACGGTGGATTTTCCGAGCACCCAGCCCGCCGGCACGATCGTGATCGATACGTCGAACACCTATCTTTATCTGGTCCAGGGTGGCGGCAAGGCGATCCGTTACGGCATCGGCGTTGGCCGTGACGGCTTCACCTGGGCCGGCACTGAGAAAATCACCCGCAAGGCGGAATGGGCGGATTGGCGCCCGCCGGCGGAAATGATCACCCGCCAGCCCTATCTGCCCCGCTTCATGGCGGGCGGGCCGGGCAATCCGCTCGGCGCGCGCACGCTCTATCTCGGCGGCACGGTGTATCGGATCCACGGCACCAACGAACCGCAGACCATCGGCAAGTTCGTGTCCTCCGGCTGTTTCCGCATGTTGAATGCCGACGTGGAAGACCTGTTCGACCGCGTCAAGGTCGGCACCAAGGTGGTGATCATGCCGAAGACCGGCGGCGCCCAGGCCAGCGCGGGTTCGAACAACCAGAGCCACTGACGCTACCGCATCCCTGTTAAGACGAGCGCGCCTTCGGGCGCGCTTTTCTTTTTGCGGCACCTCTTTTCGGTCGGCCGCATTTCGCGCGACATCAGCGGTCCATAGGGTGACGCGTCCGCGAACCGAGGAGAGGCGGCATGACCAGCATGAGCAAGGGGGCGGACGGCCGCCTGACCGACGCGAAAATCACGATCCGAGATGCCCAACCGCAGGATGAGGCGCGCTGGCGCGTCCTTTGGGCCGGCTATACCGCATTCTATGAAGCCGAAATTCCCGCGGACATCACCGCATACACCTGGGAGCGGATCCTCGATCCCGCCTCCTCGATCTTTTGCCGCGTCGCTGAGAATGCCGGCGTCGTGGTCGGCTTCGCCGTCTGCGTATTGCATCCAGGTACCTGGGACCGCGGTCCGCGCTGCTATCTGGAAGACCTTTTTGTGGACGAAGCAGTTCGCGGTGGCGGGATCGGCCGCATGCTGATCCAGAACCTCATCGATGCGGGGAAGGCTGAGGGTTGGCAAGACCTATACTGGCACACCAAGGCCAGCAACGCGACCGCCCGCCGGCTCTACGATTCGTTCGCCCCGGCCGATGAATTCGTGCGGTATCGCTTGCCGCTCGCCTGATCCTGCAACGCGATGAAGGGGATGCGGGCGCACTCCGATATGCTCCAGCGGCGTTCCAGCGCTGGCACCTCCCGCATTGTCGGCCACCGCGAGACGTCAAGCCCGGTCAGTTCGGAAAAAGCCAGAATCTCCAGCTTAAGAAGGCGCGTGAACAGCGCGCGATCCGCGGGTGTCGGGCGGCACGGCCACAAGATGTCCGGCCGCGTGAACTCACGCCTTGGCGGCAAGGGTGGAAACGGTCCGATACCAAGAAAATGCGCGATCCGGGCAAGTGTCGCGTGTGGCTGATTGGCGAGATCCTCGGAGCGCAGGAACAGCAATTGCTCGGCCGGAAAATGGGCCAGAGCCCGGCGCACCTGGACAGCATAAAAGCCGCGCTCCACGTAACTTAGATGCCGGTGCACCCTCGACAATGGTTCACCGAGCCTCATCCGCATCCGGCCCCCACGAATGGCCTCAGCAAAGCTCATGCCCTCTTCGCCCCGGGCATATTCCATGCACCAGTGCGACCACGCCCGCTCGAACGGATCGCGAAACAGGAAGATAAGCCGGGCCGCCGGGTTATAGGCCTTGAGGCGCGCCATCGCCGGCGGCCAGAACCCGTAGATCGGCGTCGCCTCGAACCGCAGGCGCCCCCCGTCGTCGTCAAAGGCAGCTTCAAGGCCGCCATAGTCCGGGGCGTTCCAATCCTGTGTCTCGTCGTCGAAAAAATGCACTTCCTTGCCGTGCGGAGCGGACAGGCCGGGATGATCGCGCAAATAGGAGAAGAGGCTGGTAGTGCCGCCCTTCTGCACACCGCACACGAATACGGAGACTCGCTTCGCCACCGCCGCTGCCTCCGGCCCGACACGCACCAATGTCCTGCAAGGCAGCCCAGCGATCTTCATGACAAAATCATGTCGAAAGGGGGTAGCCAGCCCAGGGAGTATCAGGGGCTGCATTTCGGATATCAAGAGGTGTTGTTGCCGAGGCTATGCAACCGGCGAGTCCGCCAGCGGTGCAAGCGCGGCGCTAGACCAAGCTCGCCGCCACGTTGACGCCGAGCGCGATCACGGCGGCGTTGAAGATATAGGAGGCGATCTGATGCCCCAGGACGAGCCGGCGCAGGCGCGGCGAGGGTATCGTCACATCGGCGGTCTGCGAGGCCGTGCCGATGTTGAAGGAGAAATAGAGCAGGTCCCAATAGGTCGGTCTGGCATCGCCGGGAAACACCAGCATGGGCGAGGCGTCAGGTCGCGCGGAGTAAAATTCGCGCGAATAGTGCAGCGCATAGATGGTGTGGAGAAACAGCCAGGACAGTAGCAAAGTGCTGACCGCCAGCGTGACCCGCAGCGGAGATGACCCGCTGTTGGTCCCATGATGGCCGCTCTCCATGATCACCGCTGCAAGGCTGATTCCCGCGCAAAGCAGCGAGGCGACGAGAATCACAGGCCCGCCCTCGTCGTCGATGCCGGCATGGATGCTCAGCAATTGCGCGTCGGTGCGCACCACGAGAATGCCGACCAGGACCAGCCACACGAATATCGCGATGTCCCAAGCCAAGAGCGCCCGCGTTATGACCTGGGAAACACCGACCACCCCCATGGCTGCGAAGGCGAGGGCACCGAGCACGATCGCAATGAATAGCCGCGCGTGCAGGCGCACGACACGGTGGCCGACCCATAGCTGTGCGATCTGGTCCGCCCGCTCCCGCGCCAGCGCTTCTGCCTCACGCCGGGCATCGGCGGCGCGGGTCGAATTCCTGCTGCGTACCATCACCGGACCTTCGACCTGAGCCGACTCGCAACCTATAATAATATACTGCGGCATCGCCCGTGCATTGTCTGCGCGCATTGCGCGCGCGGCTCGGATATGGTCGCTTGCGCTTGGCCTTCCCTCGCGGAGCATCACCATGCCAACCAGCATCACCTCACCCGTCGCCAAGCTCCACATCACTGAAATCCGCGCCAGCTGGGGCTGGTTCGTGGCCCTGGGCATCGCCTTCGTGCTGCTGGGTTTCATCGCCCTCGCCCATTTGCTGACATCCACCATCGCCACCGCCCTCTATGTGGGCGCCATGGTCCTGGTGGCAGGAGTGGTCGAGATCATCCATGCCTTCCGCGTCCAGAGCTGGGGCCGGTTCCTGTTCTGGCTGCTCGGCGGCGTGCTCTATGTGGTCGCCGGCGCGCTGATCATGTACCAGCCGCTGCTCGCGGCCGGTGTCATCACGCTGATGATCGGCGTGTCCCTCGTCGTCGGCGGCGGCTTCCGGATCTTTGCCGCCATCGGCGCACGTCCGGCTGCAGGCTGGGGATTTCTTGCGCTCTCGGGCGTCATCACCTTCCTGCTTGGAGTCGTGATCATTGCGGGATGGCCGGTCAATTCGGTCTTCCTGCTCGGCCTGTTCCTGGGCATCGACCTGATCGTGAACGGCGTCACCACCACCCTGTTCGGGTTCGCCCTGCGCCAGAAGGCGCTGTAGGACCCCAAAAAAGGAGCGCGGCATGGCCGCCAGATTTTCCGGCGCGGCGCGGCATTTCAAGCGCGCCGCGCTCTTGGTCCTTACCGCCTTTTCTGCCACTCCTGCGCTGGCGCAGATGCCAGCCTGTCCGCCTCAGCCGCCGCAGGCCGCCCTGAGCGTGCCGCGCGCGGCAGAGACGCTGGCGAAGACCAAGGCCCTGACCATCGTCGCCATCGGCTCCTCCTCCACCACCGGAGTCGGCGCGTCCGATGCAACGCGGACCTATCCCGCGGTGCTCGAAGCGGAATTGCAGGCTCGCTTTCCGGGCACGCAGATCAAAGTCGTCAACAAAGGCGGCAATGCCGAGGACGTGCCGGAGAATCTCTCCCGCTTCGATCGTGACGTGGGTGCCCTGAAGCCGGACGTGGTGCTCTGGCAGGTCGGTACCAATTATGTGCTGCGCAGCTTCGGGCTCGGTACGTTCGCCGACCAGTTGCGCACCGGCATCGCCCGCATCCGCGCCTATGGCGCAGACCCGGTGCTGATCGACCTGCAATATTCGCCTTGGGTAAATATGGACGCCGACACCGGCCCGATGTTGAAACTCATCGCCGACGTGGGCCAGCAGGAGCGGGTCCCCGTGGTCGCCCGCTACGCCATGATGAAGCGCTGGAAGGAGAGCGACGGGGTGCCCCTATCGCAGATGATCATCCTCGACGGCCTGCACCTCACCGACTGGAGCTATAAATGCTTCGCCCAGGCAGTAGCGGTGCGGCTTTCCGCCGGGCTGGCGCAAACTGTAAGGCCCGCGAAACCGGCGGACGCCGCCCCGCGCGCGCCAACCGCGGTCCCGGTGCAATGAACCGTACGGTGCAGTCTCAGCGCCGCATTCCTGTGCCACGGCGCTGATCCCGCAAGGGACCGGCGCCTGAAAGCTCAGATCATCAGGTCGCGAGACTCTTCCACCGTCGCGTCCGCCTTCAGACGGTAGATGATGGGCGCACCCGTGGCGAGTTCGCGCTTCACGATGGTCTCGGGCGTGTGCCGCTCCAGCACCATCACCAACGCGCGCAACGAATTACCATGTGCCGCCACCAGGGTCCGACGGCCCCGCAGCACGCTCGGCAGGATCTCCTGGACATAATAGGGCAGCGTACGCGCCACCGTGTCGCGCAGGCTCTCGCCACCCGGCGGGGGCACGTCGTAGGAGCGGCGCCAGAGGTGTACCTGCTCGTCGCCCCAGCGCTCGCGCGCATCATCCTTGTTGAGACCGGAGAGGTCACCATAGTCGCGCTCGTTCAGAGCCTGGTCCGAGATGGTCTCGATACCGCTCAAACCCATCTCCTCCAGCATCAGGGAACATGTGCGCTGGGCACGGCCGAGGACAGAGGTGTAGGCAAGATCAAAGATGAGACCTTCGGACGCGAGCAGGCTGCCCGCACGCTGCGCTTCCGCGACCCCCTTCTCGGTCAGGCCGGGATCGCGCCAACCCGTGAAGAGATTCTTGAGGTTCCACTCGCTCTGCCCGTGACGGACGAGGACGAGAAGCCGTTCCATGGACGCATTCCTTGAGCGAAAAAGCCGAAACGGCGAGGAATATTTTGTCGGCGCGACTGATAGCACGGTTGCCGCCGGAAACTCAAAATCCGCAAGGCTCTCAGCCCCGTGGGGCGACGTTTTGCAGCGCTGTGCCCGGAGAAGGGCGAACGCTGCAAGGTTGCGTCAGAAATCGGAAAGGCCAAGCACGTCCGCCATGGAATAAAGGCCGGGCTCACGATCCTTGGCCCAGCGGGCCGCAACCAGCGCGCCATGGGAAAAGATCGACCGATCCTCCGCCTTGTGCACCAGTTCGATGCGCTCGGCCGGGCCAGCGAAAATCACCTGATGCTCGCCGATCACCGAACCGCCGCGCAGACTCGCAAAGCCGATGGTGCCGGGCCGGCGCGGGCCGGTCACACCGTCGCGGCCGCGCACGCAATAATCATCGAGATTGATATTGCGGCCGGCGGCCGCCGCCTCGCCCAGCAACAGGGCGGTGCCGGAGGGGGCGTCCACTTTGCGGGCGTGATGCATCTCGACGATCTCGATGTCGAATTCCTGTCCCAGTGTCGCCGCGACCCGTTTGGTCAAAGCCGCCAGCAAGGTGACGCCCAGGCTCATATTGCCGGAACGCACGATCGCGGTGCGCCGCGCCGCCGCCGCGATGGTGGAGAGGTCGGACGCGGAAAACCCGGTGGTACCGATGACATGGGCAATGCCGGCCTCCGCCAGCGTTTCCGCAAGCCGTACCGAGGCGGCGGGCGTAGTGAAGTCGATCACCACATCGGCGCCATTCAGCACCCGGGAGACGTCATTGCGGACCGTCACGCCACATGCGCCCTGCCCCGCCAGCAGACCGGCGTCCTCGCCGAGATGGGGACTGTCGGCATGCTCCAAGGCCCCGACCAGGGCAAATCCTTCGGTTTCCAGCACCGCGCGCAGGAGGGTGCGCCCCATGCGCCCGCTGGCCCCGGTGATGACGACACGCAGATCCGACACTTAGCGTTGCTCCCTGATCAGGCCGACCGGTCCTGTTTCAAGCCGGCTGCGGGCCGACATAGCCGGACGCGATGATGAGATCCACGTCCGCCGCGCCTTCGCGCAGCTTGACCGCCTTTTGATATCCGTCCGACTGGTAGCAGGCGCGCGCGGTCGGCACATCATCGAACGCCAGCAATACGATGCGCTGCCGGCCAATGCCTTCGAGCAATTCCTGCCGTCCGCCGCGCACGAGGAAGCGCGGTTTGAAATCTGCAGTGCCGCCCGCCGCCGCGTAAGCGCGGTATCCGTCCTCATTGGTCACGTCGATGCCCATGATCCAATAGCCGGCAGGCACATCCGACACGGGCGGAGCCGCGACCGGCGGCTCGACACCTTCCACGATCAGGACGTCGGCTATGGAATAGGGTTTGCGCAGTTCGAGCGCTGCCTGATACTCGGGCGAGAAATAGCAGGCGCGCGCCGCTTCGAAGCTTTCGAACTCGATCACCACGTTGCGGCCGCGCGAAATGCCTTCCAGGGCATCGATCGCGCCGCCACGCACCAGGAAATGGGCCTTGTGGGCCAGGAACGGCGCGGCGTTCGCCTTCGCATATTCCGCATAGCCGACCGGATTGACCACATCGACCCGTGCGATCCAATAGCCCTTGGCCATCTGCTTCCGCCCCTTATGTTTCCTGCCCGGCTGCGGCGCTGGCGCGCGCCGGGCGACCATCCCATAGCCACGCCCCCGCCGTCGAGGCGTCAGACGTCGGCGATTTGCGTCAAAATGGCCCTCGCCGCCGCCACCGGGTCCGGCGCGGCGATGATGGGGCGACCGACCACGATCATGTTGGCCCCGGCCGCGATGGCGGCTGCGGGCGTGGCGATCCGTTTTTGATCACCCACGTCCGAGCCGCTCGGCCGCACGCCGGGCGTCACCACAAGGCCGTCCGGCCCGAGCACGCCGCGCACCATGGCCGCGTCGGTGGGGG
Organism: Roseixanthobacter psychrophilus; assembly: GCF_043195195.1. Classification (NCBI taxonomy): domain Bacteria; kingdom Pseudomonadati; phylum Pseudomonadota; class Alphaproteobacteria; order Hyphomicrobiales; family Xanthobacteraceae; genus Roseixanthobacter; species Roseixanthobacter psychrophilus. Next base: position 111,170 of record NZ_JBAFWT010000013.1, on the reverse strand, counting down.
CGCAAATGACGCCGGCAATCCCGGCATCGCGCGCCTGCCCGGCGCGCATGCGCACGATCTCGCCGACACCGCGCCCGTAGCCGGCGGCCGCAAGGTCAGCATCGTCATAGGATGTCAGCACGGTCACGCCGAGTACCTTGAGGGGAGTGCCCTGCGCGCCCCGCGCGGCGGCGGCGAGGGTTTGGGGATAGGCATGGACGGTGAGCAGGGTCACGCCACGTTCGGCGGCGGCGGCGGTCGCACGCTCCACCGTATGATCGATGTCATGGAGCTTGAGATCCAGGAACACCTTCTTGCCGGCACTGATCAGGTCACTTGCAAGGTCGAGACCGCCGGCGATCGTAAGTTCCAGGCCGATCTTGTAGAAGCTGACCGCATCGCCCAATTGCCACACCAGCGCTTCGGCAGCGGCGACATTGGGGAAGTCCAGGGCCACGATGAGTTTTTCGCGCGCCGATTCTGCGGGAGGCGGGACGATCGTCGATCCGGCTATCATGGGGTCAAGACCTCCTCCATGGCGCGCCAGTGATCGGGGGGGCGACCCGGCGCGGATTGGAACCAACAGCCCCCGCCCACAGGTGGCTGGTCGTGCGCCCGGGAGATCGGATAGCCCGCGAGATGGCACAGGAGCAACGTGCCCACCCCGCCGTGGCCAACGAAGATGGGGGGTGTCTGCGGCGCATCGGCAAGCGCTGCTTCCACTTCCCGCACAATCCGCGCCTGAGCGTCGATGGCCCGCTCCCACCCGCGCACGCTCGCGTCTGGCGTCGCGAAGAAGGCGTTCGCTACCGATTGGAACTCGGCCTCCTTGAGATAGCCAGTGGCCGAGCGATCGTTTTCGTGCATCGCCGGGCGCACCTCCACCGAAAGACGCAGCGCCTCCGCCAGGATTGCGGCGGTCTCCTTGGCCTTCACCTCATCGCTTGAGACGATGCGGCCGAAGCCGAGAAGAGCTGAATCGCGGGTGAAGGCGAGGGTGCGGGCGATGCCGATTTCAGACAGACCCCACAGCGGCACCGGTACGTCCGCGTCCACCTTCACCTGGGGGTGACTGACATAAAGAAAGGGCGTCACGGCCGCCGATAGGCCCACACGCGCGCCGGAGGCAGGTTCAGCCAAACGCGGGGAGAGCGCTCGCCATTGATGCGGCCGTTCTTCAACGGCACCGGCGAGACCACCGCGTAGGTGAACTGGACAAACGGTGCTCCGCCGACGCACAGGTCAAATGCCTCGTTCACCATCCGGTCGCGATCTTCGGGCGAGCGGGTGAAGAGCGGCAGGGAGGAGATGGTGCCGACCGCCGGTCCGGGGAGGACGCCGTTCAGCGTCTTGCGCATTTCATAGGCGTCGCCCTGAATCACGGTAACACCGGGATAACGACGGCGCAGAAGAGCGCAGAATTCCGGGTTATATTCGATGAGAAACAGACGTTCTGGCGCGAATCCCCGCGCCAGCAGCGCCCGTGTCACCGGCCCCGTGCCGGGTCCAAGCTCGATCACCGGGCCGGGAACCGCCGGGTCGAGATAGCCCGCCATCATCCGGGCCAGAGCCTTTCCGGAGGGAGAAACCGCCCCGGTTTTCAAGGGATTCTGAAACCAGGATTGGAGAAACCGCAGCTCGTCGTTCATACGCGGCTTGCGCAATTCGCCGCTATGGTTTTGGGACTGCAGCATTCGCGGGCTCCGCGCCTGACCAAATATGTCGTAAGGAACCGCGATTAGACGGGAAAAGAGTTCCGGTCAAGGCAGGGCGCGGCGAACCCCATGGTATTGTAGTAGTTCAGAGTCCACCGCCCCTTAGGTCATTTGTCGAGAAATGCGATGAGTTCCTTGCGGAACTCCGGTTCGATATCCGGCCGCATCAAGGCGTAGGCGACATTGGCCATCAAGAACCCGATCTTGGAGCCACAATCATATACTGCGCCGTCGAAGGTCACGGAGAAGAAACGTTCGCGTTCCATCAGCTTCAACATGGAATCGGTGAGCTGGATTTCACCGCCGGCACCCTGCTCCTGCTTTGCCAGCAGATCGAAGATCGTCGGCTGCAAAATATAGCGTCCGGAAATGGCGAGGTTGGTGGGGGCGGTGCCGCGCTGCGGTTTTTCCACCATCTGTGTGATTTCGGGCACAAACCCCGGCGCCGAAGAGGTGCCGACAATGCCGTACTGATGGGTCTGGTCGTCCGGCACCTCATAGACCGAGATGACATTCCCGCCGGTATGCTCATAAGCCTCGACCATCTCCGAGAGGCAGCCTTTGCCATTCTTGGGGAGATGGAGCATGTCGGGCAGCAGCAGCGCGAACGGCTCGTCACCGATCAGATCGCGGGCGCACCATACGGCGTGCCCCAGGCCCAGCGGCAGTTGCTGGCGCGTGAAGGAGGTGGTGCCGGGCTTCGGCGTATCCCGGTCGAGCTGCTCCAGCTCGGCGGTCTTGCCGCGATCCACCAGGGTCTTCTCCAGCTCGAACTGGCGGTCGAAATGATCTTCGATCACCGCCTTGTTGCGGCCGGTGACGAACACGATGTGCTCGATGCCTGCGGCGCGCGCCTCGTCCACGACATGCTGCACGACCGGCCGGTCGACGACGGTCAGCATCTCCTTGGGCACCGCCTTGGTGGCGGGCAGGAAGCGCGTACCAAGGCCGGCAACCGGCAGGATGGCTTTCCGCAGAGGCTTCGGCATGGATTGGCACCATTCTGGTTTTGGGGGTCGGGGGCTTCTAGCACGCGTATCCGGTTCCCGGCAAAGCACACGATCGGGGCAATGGGCGACCTTTTGGCCGCCCGGGCCGGCCGCATCCGGTTTGCATGCAGGCTGGGCAAAAGGTAACCTATGGCCATCGGAAATGTTCCCGTGCCATTGCCGCTCAGCGATGATGCGTCGCACAATGAGCCATCGACGCACTTCAAAAAAGGGACGACCACATGGCGGTTCTGGTGACTGGCGGGGCTGGCTACATCGGGAGCCACATGGTTCTGGCCCTGCTCGACGCTGGCGAAAAGGTGGTCGTGCTGGACGATCTCTCTACCGGCTTTCGCTGGGCGGTGCCCCCCAGGCTGAATTCGTTGAGGGCGATGTCTGCGATGGCAGTTTGGTCGCCGGGATCGTGGCGCAGCACGGCATCGATGCCGTGATCCATTTTGCCGCTCGCATCGTCGTACCGGACTCCGTCACCGACCCGCTCGGCTATTATCTTGCCAATACGGTTAAGACGCGTGCGCTGCTCGAGGGCCTCGTGACGACCGGGGTGCGGCATTTCATCTTTTCGTCCACCGCCGCCGTCTACGGCATGGTCGGCACCGAGCCGGTTGACGAGGATGCCGCTCTCAATCCCATTTCGCCTTACGGCCGCTCCAAGCTGATGAGCGAATGGATGATGCGCGACGCCGGCGCTGCTTTTCCGCTGCACTATGTCGCGCTGCGCTATTTCAACGTGGCGGGCGCGGACCCGCATGGCAGATCCGGCCAATCGACGGCGGGGGCGACGCACCTCATCAAGGTTGCCTGTGAGGCGGCGCTCGGCAAACGGCCCGGCTTGCACGTGTTCGGCACGGATTATGAGACCCCCGACGGCACGTGCCTGCGCGACTACATTCATGTCAGCGACCTCGCCGCCGCCCATCTCGATGCGCTTGCCTATCTGCGGACGGGTGGCGCAAGCAGCATCTTCAATTGCGGCTACGGTCGGGGCTATTCGGTGCTGGACGTGGTGGAGACGGTAAAGGCGGTTTCCGGGGTCGATTTCCCCGTGACCTATTCGCCCCGCCGGCCTGGCGATCCCGCGGCCATTGTCGCAGCCTCCGATCGCATCCAGGCCCGGCTCGGCTGGAGGCCCAAGCTTGACGACCTGCCAACCATCGTTGCCCACGCCCTGGAATGGGAACGCAGCCTGGCCGTGCGGGCGGATATTTGATCGCCCTGCCCTCGCCGCCACATAAATTTGCCCTACGTTAACCACAGGGCAACCATATGCGCTTCCCATTAGCGGTCATGGCATCCGTGGGGCGACGTTTCTGCGCGCCGCCGTAGCGAAGAGGGCAGACATGGCGCTTAAGACAACTGGCGGAGCGCTCGCCATCGCATTCGGTCTCTCCCTGGCAGGGCTCGCGCCCGCCGGGGCACAGGCCCAAACGACCGGCTCCATCTTTGGCGTACCCGCCAATCCTAATCCCGAGGCGCCACGCGCCAGCAGCCACCCGCTGATGACGCCAGAGGCCATCGCCCAGGCGCAGGCCAATTTCCCCAATTGCATCGCCGGCATGTGGCCTCTCGCCCAGGCTAAAGGTGTGTCGCAGCGCGGTTTCGTACAATTCACCTCCGGGCTCGAGCCCGACATGAAGATCATGGACTATCTCGACAGCCAGCCGGAATTTTCCCGCGCGCTGGGCGATTACGTGAACATGCTGGTGAGCGAGCGCCGCATCGCCAAGGGCAAGGAGATCCTGGCCAAGTACAAGCCGATCTTCAATGCCGTAGAAAAGGCTTATGGCGTGGACCGCTACGCCATCGCAGCCATCTGGGGCATCGAATCCGACTACGGCAACCCCAATGGCATGGGCTCTCGCTCGGTACTGCGTTCCACCGCGACGCTAGCCTGCATCGGCCGGCGGCAGGATTATTTTCGCGACGAATTCATCGCCACCTTGCAGATCCTCGATAAGGGCGATGTGCCTGCGGACCATCTGAAGGGCTCGTGGGCCGGCGCGTTCGGCCCCACCCAATTCATGCCGACCAGCTTCCAGCGCTTCGCCGTGGATTTCGACCGCGATGGGCACCGCAACGTCGTGGATTCCATTCCTGACGTCATTGCCTCCACCGCCAACAACCTGAAGCTCGACGGCTGGCAGTTCGGCAAGACCTGGGGCTACGAGGTCGTGTTGCCGGCGAATTTCGATTATCGCTATGTGGACCGCTCGAAGCGCTACAGCCTCGCCCAATGGGCTTCGCTCGGCATCCACCGTCCCGGCGGCAAGGCGTTCCCCCGCGCCACCGATACCGCCTTCCTGCTGCTTCCAGCCGGAGCCAAAGGCCCGGCCTTCCTGATGCTGCCGAACTTCGGCTCCATCCTGAGGTATAATCCAGCGGATGCCTATGCCCTCGCCATTGGCCATCTGTCGGACCGGCTGCGCGGCGGCGGGCCGTTCGTGGCATCCTGGCCGGCTGGGGAGCGCACGCTGACCCGCGCCGAGCGGGTGGAAATGCAGACCCTGCTGCTGCAGCGCGGCTATGAGATCGGCAATCCCGACGGCATCCTCGGCACCAAGACCCGGGTCGCGGTGCAGGATTTCCAGGTCAAGAGCGGCATGGTGCCAGACGGCTATCCCAATGCGGATGTGCTCAACCGCCTCCGGCGCTGAGCGCTAAAGCCACCCGCCGCGTCGGAAACACCGGTTACAAAAGGTCACGCGCCGGATACATCGCGACATCGGCGCGAAAAACGCCCCGCTTATGCTCCGACCGTCCAGCACTTCTCCCGAAGGGCCGGACGGTCGGAGCATCTGTTCGGAGCGTTGCCATGAAACTCCCCTTTGCCTGCGCGCTTGTCGGCGCGGCCTTGGCCTTTGCTGACACCGCCGAGGCGATGAGCTGGGCCCGCAGCGGTTCTGTCGCGACCTATCGCGGCACCTATAGCGGCGCGGTGTCTGGCGCCTGCGGCGGCGGCACATGCTCGCGCACCGCCAGCATCGTCGGGCCTTATGGCGGCACCGCCAGCCGCAGCGGCACCGTCACCCGCACGGCCCCTGGCGCCTACAGCTACAGCCGCACGACGACGGGCCCCTACGGCCATAGCGTCACCCGCAGCGGTGCCTTCGCCCGCAACTGAGCTTCGCGGCGCAGCGCTTCCCCTCGCCCCACGATCGGACACTTCCATGCCCCACCTGCCCAAACGCGCGCTGCTGCGGCTCGCGCGCTTCGCCTTGCCCCTGCTGGTGCTCGGCCCGCCGCCAGCACTCGCCCAAAGCGCCGCGCCTCCTGCTGTTCAGGCGGCGCAGCAAGCGTGCCGGACCGACGCCCAGAAACTGTGCGCAAGCGTGCAGCCCGGTGGTGGGCGCATCGTGCAATGTTTGCGCGAGCAGCAGGGCCAATTGAGTGAGGCTTGCCGCACGGCGTTGGCCTCGCTCCCCTCACAGCAAGGCCAATAAGGCACGGCGACCTCTCGCCACGCCGGCTGAAATCCGCGCGCGCTCGACTTCCCTCTCCGCCTCGCGTATCCGCTGGGCGCTGGCGCTGCGTCTCTCCCGAAGGGGCATCCGATCTGCGGCGCGGCTCTGCGAAGGAGAGTTCGGGATGCGCACGCTGTCCGCTTCCATCTCGGCCCTGGCCGGCTTGGCCGCCCTCTCGGCTGCCCTGTGTGCCACGCCCGCGCACGCCCAGCAGGGCGAGATCAAGATCGGCGAGATCAATTCCTATTCCACTTTGCCCGCCTTCACGGAGCCCTATCGCAAGGGCTGGCAATTGGCGGTGGAGGAAGTGAACGCTGCCGGCGGCCTGCTCGGCAAGAAGCTGGTTGTGATCTCCAAGGACGATGCCGGAAAGCCCGCCGATGCCGTGACGGCCGCCAACGAACTGGTCTCCTCGGACCAGGTGGCGATGCTCACCGGCACCTTCTTTTCCCATATCGGCCTCGCGGTCTCTGACTATGCCAAGCAGAAGAAGGTATTCTTCCTCGCCGCCGAGCCCCTGACCGACGCCATCACCTGGGACAAGGGGAACGCCTATACGTTCCGCCTGCGCCCCTCCAATTACATGCAGGCGGCGATGCTGGCGGAGGAGGCGGCCAAGCTTCCCGCAAAGCGCTGGGCCACCATCGCCCCGAACTACGAATATGGTCAGTCGGCCGTTGCCGTGTTCAAGAAGCTGCTCTCCGCCAAGCGGCCGGATGTGGAATGGGTGGCCGAGCAATGGCCGCCCCAGGGCAAGATCGACGCCGGCCCGGTGGTGCAAGCCATCGCCGCCGCCAAGCCCGATGCGATCTTGAACGTCACCTTCGGTCCCGACCTCGCAAAGCTGGTGCGCGAAGGCAATGTGCGCGGCCTGTTCAAGGACCGCAGCGTGGTGAGCTTTCTCACCGGCGAGCCGGAATATCTCGACCCGCTGAAGGACGAGGCGCCGGAAGGCTGGATCGTCACCGGCTACCCCTGGTACGCCATCCAGAGCCCCGCGCACGACGCCTTCCTCAAGGCCTATCGGGCGAAGTTCAACGATTATCCCCGCCTCGGCTCGGTGGTCGGCTACAGCACCATCAAGGCCGCCGCCGCCATCATCGCCAAGGCAGGTTCCACCGACACCGATCAGCTGATCGCCGCCGCCGAGGGGATTTCACTCATCAGCCCGTTCGGCCCCATCGTGTTCCGCAAGGGCGACCACCAGTCCACCCTGGGCGCTTTCGTGGGCAAGACCAAAGTCCAGGACGGCCAGGGGCGGATGGTGGATTTCGTCTATCGCGACGGCGCCGCCTATCTGCCGAGCGAGGACGAGGCGGCAAAGCTGCGCCCGGCGCAATAGGCTTCCCCGCCTCGCCCGAACCGCCCCTCTCCCCGAGGGGGGGGTAGAGGGTTGGGGTGAGAGGGGAAGATCTCCGGCGAGGTGCTGTGTCCCCTCACCCGTCCGCTGCGCGGCCGACCTCTCCCCGTCGGGGAAGAGGTGAGTGGAGACCGTGAAAATCGAGGCGTGGAGACGTGAAGGCGGGGCTTCTAGCGAAGCGGAAACTGCGAAACATAAGCTGGGAGGACAAGTTTCCCCGCCTCGCCCAAGCCGCCCCCTCTCCCCGAGGGGGAGAGGGTCGGGGTGAGGGGTGAAGCTCTCCGGTGAAGCGCGGTGCCCCCTCGGGGAGAGGTGAGGAACGGCCCTGTCAAACCGAGGCGAGGAGACGAGACTTTTGGATTTCATCGTTGCCCAATTCCTCACCGGCCTTGCCAGCGCCTGCGCGCTGTTCCTGGTGGCGAGCGGGCTTTCGATCATTTTCGGCGTCACCCGCATCGTCAATTTCGCCCACGGCGCCTTCTACATGCTGGGCGCCTATGTGGCCTACAGCCTCACCGAAGCCTTGTCGGGTGCCCTCGGCTTCTGGCTGGCGCTGGTGCTCGCGGCCGGCCTCGTGGCGCTGGCCGGGGTGGGGATGGAAATTCTTCTCCTGCGCCGCATCTATCGCGCGCCCGAACTGTTCCAATTGTTGGCGACCTTCGGCGTGACGCTGATGGTGGAAGATGCCGTGGTCCTGCTCTGGGGGCCGGAAGACCTACTCGGCCCCCGCGCGCCCGGACTGAAGGGCGCGGTGGATATTCTCGGCCAGGCCATTCCCGCGTATGATTTGTTCCTGGTCGGGCTCGGCCCGGTTGTGCTCGGCGCCTTGTGGCTGGCCTTCCACACCACGCGCTGGGGCATATTGGTGCGCGCGGCGACCCAGGATCGCGACATGGTGGCCGCGCTCGGCGTGAACCAGAAATGGCTGTTCACCGGCGTCTTCGCCCTCGGCGTCTTCCTCGCGGCATTGGGCGGAGCGCTGCAATTGCCGCGCGAGGCGGTGAACCATTCCATGGACCTGAAGATCATCGTCGAGGTGTTCGTGGTGGTGGTGATCGGCGGGCTGGGCAGCGTCACGGGCGCGTTTCTGGCCGCCGTGCTGGTGTGCGAGCTGAACGCCTTCGGCATTCTCATCCTGCCGCAAGTGTCGCTGGTGCTGGTGTTCGCGGTGATGGCGCTGGTGCTCGTGCTGCGGCCCTATGGACTGCTGGGCCGGGCGGATGGCACCGCGCGGCCGGCCATCGGCAGCTTCATCGTGCCATGGCGCCCCTTCACGGCGCGCGAGCGCGCGCTGGTGGTCGGCCTGATCGTGATCGCCGCCCTGCTGCCGCTCGGAGCCGGCGCCTATGTGCTGAACGTCGCGGCGGAGATCGCGATTTTCGTCCTGTTCGCCGCGAGCCTGCACTTCCTGATGGGGGCGGGCGGCCTGCCCTCGTTCGGTCATGCGGCCTATTTCGGTCTCGGCGCCTATGGCGCGGCATTCGCCCTGAAATTCGCCGGCCTTTCCATGATCGGCGCGATTGTGCTCGGCCCGTTGCTCGGCCTTGCCGGGGCACTGCTGTTCGGCTGGTTCTGCGTGCGCCTTTCCGGCGTCTATTCGGCCATGCTCACTTTGGCCTTCGCGCAGATCGCCTGGGCGGTCGCGTTCCAATGGGTTGAGGTGACCGGCGGCGACAACGGCCTGCTCGGCGTCTGGCCGCAAGGCTTCGCCGCCACGCCCGCCGGCTTCTACTGGTTGGCTCTTGCCATCGCCGCGCTCGGAGTGATGGCTTTGCGCGCGCTGATCTTTTCCCCCTTGGGCTACGCCCTGCGCGCGGCCCGCGACAGCGCATCGCGGGCCGAGGCGCTGGGCATCGACCGCCATCGCACCCAATGGGTGGCATTCGCGCTCGCCGGCCTGTTCGCGGCCATCGCCGGCGCGCTGTTCGCCTTCCTGAAAGGCAGCGTGTTTCCCGACACGTTGGGCATTCCGCTCTCCGTGGATGCACTCGCCATGGTGCTCCTGGGGGGGGTCGAGACAATCTCCGGCGGGGTCGTCGGCGCCATCGCCTACAAGCTGCTTACGGTGTGGCTGGTCAGCGAGACCGAGCACTCCAAGCTGGTGCTTGGCATGATTATCGTCGCGCTGGTAGTCGCCTTCCCCCATGGCATCGTCGGCACGCTCGGCCGCCTGCGCGCGCGCCGCAGGGCGGCCACCCCATGAACCCGCCGCTATTGGAGGCGATCGGCCTCGCCAAGAGCTATGGCGGTGTCGCGGCGGTGCGCGACGTGTCCTTTTCCCTCGCAGCCGGCGAGATCCTCGCCCTCATCGGCCCCAACGGCGCCGGGAAGAGCACCTGCTTCGGCCTGATCGGCGGGCAAGTGGCCCCGGATGCCGGCACGGTGCGCCTCGCCGGCACCGATATCACCGGCGCACCGGCGCGCCGCCTGTTCCGCCTTGGGGTGGGGCGAACGTTTCAGATCGCCGCCGTGTTCGGCTCCATGAGCGTGCGGGAGAATGTGGCGGTCGCCCTGATGTCGCACCATGGCGCCCTTCGCCGCCCGTTCGACTTCGCTCGGCGCGATGGCGGCGAAGCCGACGCGCTGCTGGTTCTGGTCGGTCTTGGCGACCAGGCCGAGCGGGCCAGCGGCGAACTGGCCTATGGCGACATCAAGCGCCTGGAACTGGCGCTGGCGCTTGCAAACCGGCCGCGCCTGCTGCTGATGGACGAACCCACCGCCGGCATGGCGAGCGGCGAGCGCATCGCTTTGATGCGCCTCGTCGCTCGTCTCGCACGCGAGCGGCAGATGGGCATCTTGTTCACCGAGCATGATATGGACGTGGTGTTCGAGCATGCGGACCGGGTGCTGGTGCTGGATCGCGGCAGCTTGATCGCGCAGGGACCGCCCGCCGCCATCCGCGCCAACCCGCAGGTGCGCGCAATCTATCTCGGCACTGGCCTGACCTTCTCCGGGGGCGCGGATGCTTGAGGTGGCGCATCTCGATGCCTTCTACGGGCAAGCCCAGATCCTTCACGACGTGGCGCTGAAGGTCGAGCGAGGAGAGGCCCTTGCCCTGCTGGGTCGCAATGGGGCGGGGAAATCGACGACGCTGCGCGCCATCATGGCCCAGGGGCCACGCCGCACCGGCACCATCCGCTTCCTCGGGCGCGACGTCTCGGCCTTGCCGACGCACGACCTGGTCCGCGCCGGACTAGGCTATGTGCCTGAAGACAGGCGCATTTTCACCGATCTTACGGTGATGGAAAATCTGGAAGTAGGCCGCCGTCCCGCCCGCTCAGGCCTTACCCCGTGGACGGTCGAGCGGCTTTTTGCCTTGTTCCCCAATCTCGCCGAGATGCGACGGCGGCGCGGCGCGGAGATGAGCGGCGGCGAGCAGCAAATGCTCACCCTCGCCCGCACCCTCATGGGCAACCCTTTGATGCTGCTGCTGGACGAGCCTTCCGAAGGACTGGCGCCGCGCATCGTCGAGCAGATGGCGCAGGCGGTTACGGTCTTGAAGGCGGATGGATTATCGATCCTCCTGTGTGAACAGAACCTGCATTTCGCCCGACTGATCTGCGATCGCGCCAACATCATCGCGCGCGGTGGCATCGTATTCGGCGGCAGTTTCGCGGCGCTGGACCAGGACGCCGCACGCCGCGATTCCCTCCTCTCGGTATAGGACCGCGCGGCCGCGCTAAGCCGCACCGCTCGATTGGGGGGGCCAGCCCACCACAGGATCGAGCTGGGCGAGGATCGCATTCACGTTCACCGCGTCGCGCTGGTCGGGACGCAGGAAGCGACGCGCATAGACCTCCCAGAGTTGCGAATTGAGGAAATAGCGGAATACGTCGGGATCGAGATGACCGTCGCGGCACATGGAGGCGATGATCTGCAAAGATTCCGTCAGAGTCTTCTGCCGCTTGTAGGGTCGGTCCGAGGCGGTCAGCGCCTCGAACACGTCGGCCAGGGCCATGACCCGATCCATCAGGTCGAGCTGCGCCCCGCCGAGACGGCGCGGATAACCCTGCCCATCCAAACGTTCGTGATGCGTGGCGGCGATCTCCGGCACGCGCCGCAGGTGGGCCGGCCAGGGCAGGCTCAGCAGCATGATGTAGGTCTGCACAATGTGATCATTGATCTTGAAGCGCTCTTCTTCCGAAAGCGTGCCACGCCGGATCGAGAGATTATGCAACTCCCCGAGATTCAGCCGGTTGGCCGGCAGCTTCATGTCGAAGCCGTAGATATTGTCCGGATCGCCTTTTTCCACGGGCGGCTTGCGGCCATGCCAGGCGACCACATGCTCGGGCCGGTCGGCGAGCAGCGGCTCCGCGACCGGCAACACCGGCGCCGGCACATCGGCCATCCGCCGGGCTTCCTCCGCGGACAGGCCGAGGCGATTGTCGAAATGGCGCATCCAGGTCTGGCCGGCGATGGATTCGAGGCGAGCAATGCTCGCGTCGGTCAGGAATTCCCCACCGACATTGCAGGCGGCGACGAAGGCGAAATCCTCGCGCAGGGCCGTTTGTTCCGCCTGCATGTTTTGCTCCGAGGCGGACACGCTGGCGCCGTCCAGCAGACGCCGCAGATGGCGCAGCTCGGCATCGCGCCACAACACCTCGAAGCGGGTCCGGACTTCGTGAATGCGGTTGAAGATGGTCTCCAGCTTGGTGGCCTTGTCGATGACGTGCTCCGGGCTCGTGACCTTGCCGCAATCGTGCAGCCAAGCCCCGAGGTGGAAGGCGTAACGCTCGTCCTCGGTGGGGCGGAAGGTGCTGTAGGGGCCGCTTGTCTCCTGCCGCATGCTGTCGACGATCATGCTCGCCAACTTTGGAACCCGCTCGCAATGCCCGCCGGTATAGGGGCTCTTCGCGTCGATGGCGTCCGCCATCAGGTGGATGACGCCGTCAAGCAGCGTCTTCTGCGCCTCGATGAGCTGGCGGGTCTCGATGGCGACCGCGAGCACGCCGGACAGCTTCTCCGCGAAGGCGTGGAAGTCCGCGCCGTGGTTGTCGTTCAGGGGATGGTTCAGCAGCAGCAGCCCGAGGGTCCGGTGCTGACGATCCCGCAAGGTGAAGGCGATCTGCCCGACTTTTGGAGGAAGCATGCCCACCGTGGCGAGATCGTCGGTGCCCGGAAGCGGCAAATACTGGGGAAACGCGAAAACGCTGCTGTCGTCCTTCTCCCCCCGGCGGGCGGTCGCGGCGCGCTGCAAGCCCGTGCCTTTTTCATCCGCGAGATAGACGGCCCCGAACAGGCAGCCGGTGATCGCGATGGTATGGCCCAGCACCTTCTGCAGCATCTGATCGAGCCGCGTTTCGGTGCTGATGGTCTCGGTGGTGACGAGGAAGTTCTGGATTGTCACGCAGACATCGCACAGCACGTCCTCGAGATCGCGAATTTCCCGTACCACGCTGTGGACCCGCTTGGGCTGGCGGAAATCGAAGCGGGTCAGTTGCTGCGCCTGCAGGGTCAGGCTCGCGAGGCTAAGACCGAGACGCCGCCCGGCGAACCATCCAGCGAGCAGCAGGACGCCGATCAAGGCGAGCGTCCACCACAATTGGCGTGCAAGGCCTTTACGGATCGACGCCAGGAGATCGCTATCGGGCGTGGCGATCAGGAGTCGAAGGTCGCGGCCGGGGAGTGCGTCGAGGGAGATGGATCGGCCAAACCAGGTTTCCCCACCCGCCTCGTAGATCATGGAGGATGGGCGGCCGTGGGCCAGTTGCGCCAGTTTGCTAAGCGCTTCGATGCCGAGGCTTGAAATCTGCCGAAATTTGAGCGTGTCGCTCTCGCGCTGCACCGTGCGCGCGAAATCCGAATAGGCGATGACAGTGCCGTCGGGATCGATCACGGCGATCTCTGTGCGGGGCGTCGGCCTGAAGTCGCGCAGTTCGTTGTGGAGGTCGGAAACAGCGACGTCCATTCCGAGGGTCGCGCCGCCATCCTCGCTGCGGCGGCTCAGGGTCACGCCGACTTCCCCGGTGGTGTGGAAAATATAGGGGTTGGTGAGATATTCGCCGCCGTCGGCAGGAGCGGCCCGATACCAGGTCCGCTGCCTCGGGTCGTATCTGTAGTCCGGCTTGATCTCCGCCTGAAGCAGCCGCAACTGCCGGTCGAAGAACCTCCATTCGCCCACCGGATCGCCTTTGGTGTCGAGCGTGACGGACTGGACGAGGAATGCCGCGTGGGGTGGTGCGTTGAAGAATTTTTCCTCCTGCCTCCCGGAGAGGCCGCGAACCAGGAAGAACTCCCCGTTCGGATAACCCGCATACACGGCGGACACGAAGGGGATGCTGTCCAGCATACTCGCGAAGACCGGCAGGCGTTCCAGGCGTTGCGGCAAGTTGCTCGCCTCGGAGAGGGGATCGTGGGCGAGATAGTGCAGCGTTGCCGACGCAGGACCGAGCATCCTGCGTGATTTTTCATTGATCAGCTTGCCAAGGTTCTGGGCATTCTCGCTTGCAGAAGCCAGGAGCGCCCCCCGGGCTACTTGCCAGCCCTGCCACATCAGCAACGCACCAAGCGCTGCCATCGCGCAGACCACGACGAGCGCGATCAAAAATTGCAGAGGCAGCGTTTTCCGGCGGTCCCGGGGCACTGGGATTGAGGCCGCATCAGGTGTGATGAGAGTCACTTTGGGCCTTCCGAAAGAAATATCTGCGGTAGTTGCTTCGGACCTCGCAAGAGTCCGCAATCAGGGTGGGCGCCCGAACATCGTCGCCCTCAACGATCCGGAGGCAGGTCGAGAAAATCCGCCAAGGCCTGCGGCGGCATATAAGGTTGTACAATTCTGCGCCACACGCCGGACAGGATCAATCCTTCCATCACACGTTGCCAATTGGCCATGTTCGCCGGCGTGAAGCGGACGTGGGAGAAGGCAAGGCCGACTGGGAATGAGGGAAGCTGCAACGCCGGGTAGGGCGTGAACGCCTCGCGCGTCGCCGGGTCGAGACCGAGATAGGCGTGCACAATCGGCTCGATCATTGCCGTTACCTCGCCGGCGCGCAGGCCGGCCAGGGAATCGACAGCAATAGGATATTCACGCACCTTGCCGGCGAGACGGAGCTGCCGGACCTTGCCGTCGAGGAGCGGCCCGTAATGCAGGCCTTCAGTGATTCCGAGCCGGAAGCCGGGAGCGTCCATCCAGGCCTCAATCGCCTCGGTCGTCTCAAGCCCCAAGCCCCCGCGCGCCACGATGACGTTGCGCCAGCGTCCATAGGGAATGAAATAGGCGATGCGACGCCGTTCGGGCGTGGAGGCGGACATTGTCGCAATCTGCACCTCGCCGCTGCGCAGGCCTGCCCAAATCTTGCTGCGCGGAAGGACGACGATGCGAAGCACGCAGCCGGACGCATTGGCCAAAGGCTGCACCAAGTCCGCGTCGAACCCCTGCCCGTCATTGAAGGAAACCACGTTCTCGAACAGTCCGAGAGTGATCGCCCGCGTGCATCCCATATCGCCACGGCGCTCGGCATCATTCGCATAGGGTGAGGTGGAGGCCGGCTCGACGACGCGCCAGGGCTGGCTTTCCGGCGCAGCGTCGGCCGCCGCCCAGGCGGACGAGACCGTCCACCCGAGCACCAGCACCGCAGGTATGGGCACCACCATCCGGAAGAACATCGCTAACACGATACGCCTCCCCTGGCCCCGCGCGGGGGCGCGCCCCCACCATGTACCGCCAACCTACAAGCTTTGGCCATAGCTTAGCCAGCAAGAGTGCGGCGGAATCAGCGCATCCGCGCCGCTACCGCACGGGCGGGGCGAAGGACTGATTGCTGAAGGGAGAAGAAGTCGGCACCTGCACGATGATGAAGCCCCGCCCGATCGACTGATGACAGGCATTGCAAGCCCCGGTCATGTCGTGGAAGGCGGCGGCGAACTTCGCCCCGTCCTTTTGCCGGATCGCCTCGCCGATGAGATGGGCGGGCTCCGTCATGGAACTCATGTCGGCGACCGGAATGCCGGGATACAGCATCAGGGCGTCCTCAAAGCTCGCCCGAATCTGGCCGAGTTCATATTCGGCCAAGTCCCAATTGCCGAGGCGTCCTGCAAACCAAAGCTTGAAGTGCCGAAGTTGCATCGTTTCCATGATATCGCCGAGGCGCGGAATATAATGGTCGCGGGTCGGCGATGGCGTGTTGACCTGCGTCACCCCAGCCATGGGAAACAGCAGAAGGCCGGAAAGCGCGACCCCCGCAAGCGTAACCATCCATTTTGTGCGCATGGATTTAACTCCGGCCGGGTTGAAGTCTCTCCGCACCTTACGCGACACAGCGGAATACCGTTTGATCAGGATCAATGCCCGCGCCCAGGTTCGCGGCGCTCAGCACAACAGGATACGCCCACCCTGCCCCGCAGGCGATGATAATAGACACAGATGCAATGCGCACCTATTGAAGTTTTCCCGGGCTGGCGCTGATTTATTTGCCTCTACACTGGATGATGTTTTTGCGGAGCAGCACACTTTGCAAAGGACTTCCCGCGACTTCAGAGGCAAGCGCCTCACTCGGATACCCCGACCAGAGCGCATGGCGCCCTGATCGGGACCGGCCTGTGGAGCAACCGACCCTTCAGCCGGTTGCGGACCCTTCCAAAAGACGCGCCGACCGCATCGCACGCTCAAGTCGCGGCGCGGCGCTTCGTCAAACGGTCTTGGACTTTCGCAGCGCCGGATCACCATACCCGCCGCCGGTAGGCGTGATGACGATCACCGCCTCGCCGGCCTCCAGCACCGTCTGGTCGCAGCCTTCCAACACGTTGTAGGACCCATCATTGCGGCGCACGAACCCTTCGCCCACCGCGCCATATTCCCCGCCGTCCACGCCGAACGGGCGCACGCGGCGGTGCGAGGACAGCAGCGCGCAATCCATCTTCTCCAGGAAGCGGATGCGCCGGTAGGTGCCCGCGCCCGCGTTCCACTGTCCCCTCCCGCCCGAGCCGGGCCGCACGTGGAAATCCTCCAGCAGCACGGGGAAGCGGGTTTCCAGGATTTCCGGATCGGTGAGGCGGGAATTGGTCATGTGCACATGCACCGCATCCGTGCCGTCAAACCCGGGACCTGCCGGGGAGCCCGAGCAGATGGTCTCGTAATACTGGATCTTCTCATTGCCGAAGGTGAGATTGTTCATGGTGCCCTGGGAAGCGCCCATGGCTTTGAGCGCACCGAACAGGCAATTGGTGACCGCCTGCGAGGTCTCCACATTCCCCGCAACCACGGCCGCCGGATAGACCGGGGAGAGCATGGAGCCCTGCGGCACCACGATGTCGATGGGGCGCAGGCAGCCGGCATTCATGGGGATTTCGTCCTCCACCATGACGCGGAAGACATAGAGCACGGCGGCGCGCGTGACCGGGGCGGGGGCGTTGAAATTGGTCTCCTGCTGGGGCGAGGAGCCGGTGAAATCCACCGTGGCGCGGCGGGCCGCCTTGTCGACGGTGATCTTCACCTTGATCACCGTGCCCTGGTCCATCTCATAGCTGTATTCGCAGTCATTGAGACGATCGAGAACCCGGCGCACGCTCTCCTCGGCGTTGTCCTGCACGTGGCCCATATAAGCGGTGACGACATCGAGCCCGAAGGTCGAGATCATCTTGCGCAATTCCTGGATGCCCTTCTCATTGGCGGCGATTTGCGCCTTGAGGTCCGCCACGTTCTGCACCGGATTGCGCGCGGGATATTTCGCACCGGAAAGCAGGCCCAGCAATTCCTCTTCGCGGAAGCGGCCCTGGTCCACCAGTTTGAAATTGTCGATATAGACGCCCTCTTCCTCGATGATCGTGGCGCGCGGGCTCATGGAGCCGGGGGCAACGCCGCCCACATCCGCATGATGGCCGCGCGAGGCCACCCAGAACAGCAGCTCCTTGCCCGCATCGTCGAACACCGGCGAGCACACGGTGATGTCGGGCAGATGGGTGCCGCCATTATAGGGCGCGTTGAGGGCGAACACGTCGCCGGGCCGGATGGCCCCCTCATTCTCGCGGATCACGGTTTCCACCGAACGATCCATGGAGCCCAAATGCACCGGCATATGGGGCGCGTTGGCCACCAATTCTCCGGTGCCCGAGAACACCGCGCAGGAGAAGTCGAGCCGCTCCTTGATGTTCACGGAATAGGCTGTGTTCTGTAACGTCACGCCCATCTGCTCGGCGATCGACATGAAAAGATTGTTGAACACCTCCAGCATGACCGGATCGGCATGGGTGCCCACCGCCTCGGCCCGCTTGAGCGCCACCGCGCGGGTGAGAAGCAGGTGATCCTTCACGCTCACCTGAGCGCGCCAGCCCGGCTCTACGATCACTGTCTGGTTGGGCTCGATGATGATCGCCGGGCCCTCCAGCACCATGCCGGGCCGGAATGCGGCGCGCAGCACCGCCGGGGCCTCGTGCCAGTGCGCGCGCGAGAAGAAGCGGACGGTGCGATCGGCCTGCGGGGTGCCGGCGCTCAAGGGATGGTCGGCCTCCGCAATGCCGGCGCCGCCGCCGGAGGACTGCACCTCGATGGCCTCCACCACTACCGGCTTCTCGGGCGAGACGAAGCCGAATTGGGCCTTATGCTTGGCCTCGAACGCGCCCAGCATGGCGGGAATGTCGGCCAGGGTCACCGAGAGCGGGGTATCGGTGCCCTCATAGCGCAAATGGAGCTTGGCCTGGGTTTCCACCTCTGCCGTTGGAACGCCCTGCCCCACCAATTCCGCAGCGGTCTCCGCCGCCAGCGCCTCGCGGGTTTCGCCGAGCGCGACCAGGGCTTCCGGAGCCAGGCGCACGCCCACCGCCTTGGTGCGATGCGCGCGGATCGCGGCGAGCCCCATGCCATAGGCCGACAGCAGGCCGGAGAAGGGGTGGATGTGCACGCTCTTCATGCCGAGCGCGTCGGCCACCAGGCACGCGTGCTGCCCGCCCGCCCCGCCGAAGCAGGTGAGGGCATAGCGCGTTACGTCATAGCCGCGCTCCACCGAAATCTTCTTGATGGCATTGGCCATGTTTTCGACCGCGATGGTGATGAAGCCGTCCGCGACGGCTTCGGGCGTGCGTCCGTCACCGATGTCCTGCGCGAGGGTGGCGAACTTCGCCCGCACCACTTCGGCGTCGAGCGCTTCGTTCTGGCCCGGCCCGAAGATCTTCGGGAAGAAATCGGGAATGAGCTTGCCGAGCATCACATTGGCGTCGGTCACCGCCAGCGGCCCGCCGCGCCGGTAGCAGGCGGGGCCGGGATTGGCGCCGGCGCTGTCGGGGCCGACGCGGAAGCGGGCGCCGTCATAATGCAGGATCGAGCCGCCGCCCGCCGCCACGGTGTGGATGCGCATCATCGGCGCGCGGATGCGCACGCCGGCCACCTCGGTATCGAAGGCCCGCTCCAGTTCGCCGTCGAAATGGCACACGTCCGTGGAGGTGCCGCCCATGTCGAAGCCGATGATGCGCTCAAGCCCGGCGATGCCGCCGGTCTCCGCCGCGCCAACCACGCCGCCCGCCGGACCGGAGAGCAAGGCATCCTTGCCCTGGAACAGGTCCGCCGCAGTAAGCCCGCCCGACGACATCATGAACATGAGTCGGATGGGATCGGCGCCCGCGGGCTCACCGGCGCCGAGTTCCTCGGCCACCTGACCCACATAGCGGCGCAGGATGGGGGAGAGATAGGCATCCACCACGGTGGTATCGCCGCGCCCGACCAGCTTGATGAGCGGGGAGACCTCGTGGGACACCGAGACCTGGGCAAAGCCGATCTCGCGCGCCACGGCCGCCACCTGCTGCTCATGGGCGGGGAAGCGATAGGCGTGCATGAACACGATGGCCACCGCGACGATGCCGGCGGCATAGGCTTCTTCCAGGCCCGCGCGCACCGCATCAAGATCGGGCGCCGCCTCAATGGTGCCGTCGGCGCGCAAACGCTCGTCCACTTCGAGCACGCGCTCGAACAGCATGTCGGGCAAGATGATCTTCTTGGCGAAAATCTTCGGCCGCGCCTGATAGCCGATCTTCAGCGCATCGCGGAAACCGCGCGTTGTGACCAGCAGCGTGCGGTCGCCCTTGCGCTCCAACAGCGCATTGGTTGCGACGGTGGTGCCCATTTTAACGGCAGAGACGAGACCCGCCGGGATCGGTTGCCCCGCCTTCAGACCGAGCAACTCGCGGATGCCGTGGACCGCGGCATCACGATAGGCGCCGGGATTTTCCGAGAGCACCTTGTGCGCGACAAGGCTGCCATCGGGGCGGCGACCGATGATATCGGTGAAGGTGCCGCCCCGATCGATCCAGAATTCCCAAAGCCCACGCTCGCCCGCGCTCGCGGCGTCTGCGTCCACTGCCATGTCTGACCCCTGTGCTGATCTCATTCGCCGCGCCGCCCGTATGGGTCCGGCTGGCCCGTTTTCTGCAATGCACCGATGGCGCACGTGTCTCGCAAGCCAATCACGCCGTGAATAGATTGATATCGATCCAGGTATGAATGGGCTTAAAATTAGAATTTCCTATTCCCGATCCTTGTGCCCCACTCTGCACTTGAAGCCGTGACCGGGGCGGGCGTTCTGCACCGTCCGGCTTGAATGAAGTCATGCATGAGAAAAAACGTCAACATTTTGTTGACGAAATGACGGCATCAGGCCAGCATATCTTTTCAGAGCATCCAGGGTTTTGCCCGAAGGATGCCGCACCGACCGTTGAGGGGTTCAGATGACGAGTGAAGAATTCCGCCATCGATGGCGGCAGAGGAGCCGTGCGCGCCGGCCGGTGCTGCACGGCTGCCCTTCATCGCTACGCACGGGCTTGATCCACCCCGAGAAAAGGGTGGTGCGATGATCCGCAAAGCCCTTGATGGTCTTTATCTGCTCTCCGGCATTCTCGCCGGTTGCTTCCTGGTCACGATCTTCTTGTTGATGATGGCCCTTTCGCTGGGGCGGGAAGTTGGCCTCAATGTTCCCGCCGGCGATGATTTCACCTCCTGGTCGATGGCGGCCATGGCTTTCCTCGGTCTGGCCCACACCTTCAAGCACGGTGAAATGATCCGGGTCGGCCTGGTCCTTGAGCGTCTCAGAGGGCCGGCGCGCCGCTATCTTGAGCTTTTCTGCCTGCTGGTGGGTGTTTCCTTCATCGGTTATTTTGCGCTCAGCGCGACGCGTCTCACTTACGATTCTTATCGCTTCTTCGATATTTCGCAGGGCGTGATCGCGGTTCCCCTCTGGATCCCGCAAAGCGGATACACGCTCGGCCTGTGGGTCTTGTTCATCGCCATGCTGGACGAATTGATCCACGTCCTGCGCGGCAATGCCCCCCGCTATGAGAAGGAACCGGCCGCCACGCCCGACGAATTGGTCGAGCGCATCGCATCCGGCGGGGGAGTGTGAGCATGTTTCCCTCCCTCGATCTTGTACAACTCGCGCTCATTCTCCTGCTGCTGCTTGTGTTCGTACTTGGCAGCGGTGTTTGGATCGCCATTGGTCTCGGCCTCATCGGCCTTGCCGCGATGGTGCTCACGACAAACGTGCCGATCGGTCAGGTGCTCGCCACCACGGTGTGGAGCGCCAGCGCGTCCTGGACCCTCGCGGCCTTGCCACTGTTCATCTGGATGGGAGAAATCCTGTTCCGCACGCGGCTTTCGGAAGAGATGTTCCGAGGACTCTCCCCCTGGCTCCAATGGCTCCCCGGCCGGCTGTTGCATGTGAATGTCGTCGGCTGCGGGATTTTTGCTGCGGTGTCGGGGTCATCCGCGGCCACCTGCGCGACCATTGGTAAGATGGCCCTGCCGGAACTGCGCAAACGCGGTTACAGCCAAGAGCTTGCCATCGGCTCGCTTGCCGGCTCGGGCACGCTCGGCCTTCTGATCCCGCCGTCGATCCCGATGGTGGTTTATGCGGTTACCGCGAACGTATCGGTGCTGCAGGTCTTCCTGGCGGGATTCATTCCCGGCGCGCTCGTGATGGCGCTGTACAGCGGCTACATCGTGATCTGGTCACTGATGAACCCGACACTGACCCCGCCACGCGATCCCATCCTGCCTTTCCGCGAAAAGATCCGGCAATCGGCGAAGCTTATTCCCTGCCTTTTGTTGATCGCAGGCGTGTTCCTGTCGCTGTTGCTGGGGCTGGCCACGGCAACGGAATGCGCGGCATGGGGTGTGACCGGAGCCCTTGCCCTCGCCCTGTGGAGCCGCACCCTCACGTGGCGGACCTTGTACGAAAGCCTTATGAGCGCGACGCGTCTGAGCTGCATGATTATGCTCATCATTGCGGGGGCTGCCTTCACCACCGCCGCGATGGCCTATACCGGCATTCCCGCGGCCCTAGCGGCCTGGGTGGATGCCATGCACCTTAGCCCCTACATGCTCGCCCTTGCTTTGGCGATCATGTACATTTTCCTTGGATGTCTGGTGGATGGCATCTCGATGATCGTGCTCACCGCCGTCATCGTGCTGCCCATGGTTCAGCAGGCGGGCTTCGATCTGGTTTGGTTCGGCGTCTTCCTCATCATCCTTGTTGAGATGGCGCAGATCACCCCGCCGGTGGGGTTCAATCTGTTCGTGCTTCAGAGCATGAGCGGGAAAGATACACTGGCCGTGGCGAAGGCCGCGATGCCGTTTTTCATCCTGCTCAACATCGCTCTTTTAATCATTACTGTGTTCCCGGAAATCGTCCTTGTCCTTCCACGCTGGGTGTTTCCGGGCTGAGCCGAGCCTAAAGCCAAACAGAGAGGAACAACAACATGGCACGACGTCATCTTTTTGCGCCGGCATTCGCCGCCTTGGGCCTCATCGCCCTTGGGGCGAGCCCGCTTGCCGCGCAGACCAAATGGAACCTGCCTTCCGCCTATCCCGCGGATAATTTCCACACCGAGAATATCGCCCAGTTCGCGAAGGATGTGGAAGCCGCTACCGGCGGCAAGCTGGTCATCACGCTGCATCCCAACGCCTCGCTGTTCAAGGCGCCAGAGATCAAGCGCGCGGTCGCCACCGGCCAGGCCCAGGCCGGCGAAGTCATCATGTCGATCCACGAAAACGAGGACCCGATCTTCGGCATCGACGTGGTGCCCTTCCTCGCAACCTCCTATGAGGCGTCGAAAAAGCTGTGGGCCGCCTCGCGTCCGTTCGTCGAAAAGAAGATGGAAGCCCAGGGACTGATGGTCCTGTATGCGGTGCCCTGGCCGCCGCAGGGCATCTTCTCCAAGAATCCGGTGACCAAGGTCGAGGATCTGAAGGGCGCAAAATGGCGCGCCTACAATGTCGGCACCTCGCGCATCGGCGATCTGCTCGGCGCGCAGTCGGTCACCGTGCAGCAGGCAGAACTCGCGCAGGCGCTCGCCACCGGCGTGGTCACCGCCCTCATCACCTCCGCCGCCACCGGCTATGACGTGAAGATCTGGGAAAGCATCCCGTATTTCTACGACGTCCAGGCCTGGCTGCCGAAGAACATGGTGTTCGTGAACAAGGCGGCGTTCGACGCCCTCGACAAGCCGACCCAGCAGGCCGTGTTGAAGGCCGCCGCCGCCGCCGAAGAGCGGGGCTGGAAGAGCTCCATCGAGAAGAGCAAGTGGTATGTCGAGCAACTCCAGGCCAAGGGCATGAAGGTGGAGCCCCCCTCCCCCGAGCTGCGCGCCGGTTTCGAAAAGATCGGCGCCCAGCTCACCGCCGACTGGATCAAGAAGGCCGGTCCGGACGGGGAAGCCGCGCTCGCCGCCTTCAAGAAGTGAGAGCGGTAGCGTAAGGTGATCCAATCGGCCGGCCTCACCAGGGCCGGCCACACCGCCGGAGCGGCCGCGCCTTGCCGCCGCTCCTCGCTTCCGGCCCAGGCTCGCCCGGCCGGGGCACTTCTGCCCGCAAGAACAGCCGGACGCCAAGCCGCATGACCCGACGCCCCGCCTCTCCCGCACCGGCCGGCGAAGCCGATCGCACGATCTCGTCCGGACCGCTCGGCTCCATCGTGTCCTCGGCCCATCTCGCGGATGGCGCCCTACCGGCGCTCTCGGAGCTGGAATTCGGCCTCAACATGATCACCCACGGCTATCAGCGCTGGATGGTTCGCTGCATGGCCGCCGCCGGCCTGCCCGACCTTTCCGCCCTCGACGTGCTGGTGCTGCATCATGTGGCGCACCGCGAGCGTGCCAAGACCATCGCCGATCTGTGCCTCGTGCTGGATGTGGAAGACACCCATCTCGTGACCTATGCGGCCAAGAAGCTGCAGGGGATGGGCCTGGTTTCGAGCGGCCGACGCGGCAAGGAAAAGACCTTGAACGCCACCGACAAGGGCCGGCTCGCCTGCCAGCGCTATCGCGAGGTGCGCGAAGCTCTGCTGACTAAGACCGTCGCGGCCACCGGCATATCGCCGGACAAGCTCTCCGAAATCGCCGCCATGCTGCGCACCCTCTCGGGCCATTACGACCAGGCGGCGCGGGCGGCGGCCAGCCTGTAGAGGCCCATCGGGCGCGGCACAAAAAAAATCGGGGCGGGCGGCGCGCGGCGCCGGAAAGGCTGCGAGCGACACGCGCTACGCACTCTCACCGCCGCAGCGCATGGCGCCGCACGCCCCGCTCAGTGGGGTAGGAAACGAACTCAGGGTCCGACGGCGCGGGAAGCGGCGCCGCCGTCAAGATGATCGGAACTCCCTTTCAAGATGGAGGACGACCTGAAGACGGTGCCGGCGCCGCGCGCGCTGCGGGGCCGGCGAGCGGGCCCGGCCTGAGGCCGTGCGGCGCCGCTCCGCCTATCGGGCGCTCAGCACCGCAAGGTGTTGCCCCGACGCTTGGAGTGAAGCCCGGCCGAGCCCCGTGCGTCCAATCGTTTGGACGGAAGAATTGATCGGCGCCGCCAATGAAGGCGGCCTGCTCCTGCCCGTCACACGGTCGGCACGGGCACGGCGAGAGAATTGCGTGCGCAGGCAAGGAAGGCATCGGCAACCGGCGGGCGCGGGTCGCGATCGCTTGCGACGAGGCCAACCGCTTCGTGGCGCACCGGATCGACGAGGGAGAGCGCGCGCATGCCCGCGATCCGGCCGAAGCTGGAGAGATGGGTCTGCGGCACAATGCTGGCCCAGGCCCCCGATGCCACTTGCGACCAGATGCCGAAGAAGGAATTCGCCTCGATACGCGGGAGCGAGGCAACGCCCGCCTCGGCGAGCACGCGGTCGATGATCCGACGGTTCTGCATATCGGATGTCAGCAGGCACAGTGCGCTTGCCGCCGCCTCGCGCCAGGTGATGCTGTCTCGGTCGGCAAATTGAGCGGGATCGGCTGTGACGAACACATAGGTCTCATCATAGAGGACGAGGCCCCCCACGCGGCTCAGCGGTTCGGTGTCGAGATAGGTCACGCCCACGTCGAGGTCGAGATCGTCGAGGCCGCGCTGGATCGCCGCCGAGCTGAGCGATTGAATCTGTACCCGCACCTCAGGATGACGCGCACAAAATGCGTTCACCAGCGGTGGAATCGCCGGCAAGGTGGCTGGCACGGCGCCGATCCGCAACTGGCCTGAAAGCCCGGCGCCACGGCCGGACAATTCCTGCTTCAGCCCGTCGTAATCGGCGACGATACGCTGGGCCCACATCAAGATCCGCTCGCCCTCGGCGGTGAGCCCGAGAAATCTGTGGCCGCGCACGACCAGGGGCTGCCCGAGTTCTTCTTCCAGCTTGCGCAGCCCGGCCGACAGGGTGGGCTGGGAGACGTGACACGCTTCCGCCGCCCGGCCGAAATGCCCTTCCCGCGCCACTGCCAGAAAATAGTGAAGCTGGCGGACGAACATGGACCGACGCCTTGTCTTGCGCGGCCGGACGCATGGCCGCAGATCGAACCTACGATATAGCCAGGTCCATCGCCTGCGTCTGCGCCGTGCCGTTTCCTTGATGGCGAAGGCACCGCGATTGGAGCCTCCGCCCGTGCTGAGCCTTCGCCTTGCATGGGGAGGAGACGAGAGCCACATGGGGCGGCCCTCGTCGTCCTCGATGGATCAGTTGACGGCAACCATCACGTCGGATGCCTTGATGATGGCGGCGGCCTGCTGGCCGACGACAAGCTTCAGCTCGTCCACGGCCTCATTGGTGATCGACGCGGTCACGGTTGCACCGCCGCCAAGGTCGAGCCGCACATGGGACGTGGTCGCGCCCTTGATGATCTCAAGGATCGTACCCTTCAACACATTGCGTGCACTGATTTTCATGATCTTTCTCCGATGACCGCAGACGCGCGAACCGGCGTCTGTCGACCACGCACCGACATAGTTTAGAAAATATATCGCTAGCAAGAACCCATGGCGCGATATATGTGAAAATATATCGCGCTGCACCCGGAGGGGACTATGAATCTGGCTCGTCGCACTTGGCTGAAGATCGCTTGCGTTGCCCTAGGGGGCGCTTGGCTCGCCACCACGCCGTTCACCGGCGCCGCACGCGCCGCGTCGGAACCGGTCACTATTTTCGCTGCCGCTAGCCTGAAGAATGCGCTCGATGCGGTCGCCGCCGACTGGCAGAAGGAAACCGGCAAGACGACGCGCATCTCCTATGCCGCCTCCTCGGGCCTCGCCAAACAGATCGAGGCCGGCGCGCCGGCGGACATCTTCATCTCCGCCGACCTCGACTGGATGGATTATGCCGCAAGCCGCAAGCTTCTGCAGGATGGAAGCCGGTTCAATTTCCTCGGCAACCGTCTGGTCCTGATCGCCCCCAAGGAAACTCCGGCTGCGGTCGACATCAAGAAGGGCTTCGACCTTGCCGGCCTGCTGAAGGGCGGGCGCCTGGCCATGGGTTCGGTGGAAAGCGTCCCGGCCGGCAAATACGGCAAGGCGGCCCTGACCTATCTCGGCGTGTGGTCCTCGGTAGAGAACAAGGTTGCGGGCGCGGACAGCGTGCGGGCCGCCATGCTGCTGGTCTCGCGCGGTGAGGCGCCCTACGGCATCGTCTACCAGACCGACGCCGCCGCCGACCCGAGCGTGGTTATCGTCGGCACTTTCCCGGAAGACAGCCACCCCAAGATCATCTATCCGGTGGCGCTTGTCGCGGCCTCCAAGAATCCCGATGCGGCGGCTTTCCTGGCCTTCATGCGCTCGGCCAAGGAACTGCCCGCATTTGAGAAGCAGGGCTTTTCCATCCTAAAGTGAGGCGCGCGGCGCGTCCCACGCGCCGCTATCCTCCGACGCCCGGAAGGCCTGCGTGGATTTTCTGCACCTGAGCGCCGACGAATGGACGGCGGTTGTTCTCACCTTGCGCATCGCCACCGTCGCGATGCTGGCCAGCCTGCCGTTCGGCATCCTGATGGCGCTGGCCCTCGCGCGCGGCCGCTTCTGGGGCAAATCGGTGCTCAACGGCATTGTGCATCTGCCGCTCGTGCTGCCGCCGGTCGTGACCGGCTTCATCCTGCTGCTGCTGTTCGGCCGGCGCGGCCCCATCGGCGCCTTTCTGGATGCGCATTTCGGCATCGTCTTATCGTTTCGCTGGACCGGCGCGGCGCTCGCCTGCGCGGTCATGGGATTTCCGCTGATGGTGCGCACCATCCGCCTGTCCATCGAGGCGGTCGACCGCAAGCTGGAGGATGCCGCCGGCACGCTTGGCGCCAGTCCGGTGTGGGTGTTTCTCACCGTGACGCTGCCGCTGATCCTGCCGGGCGTGATCGCCGGCATGATCCTTTCGTTCGCCAAGGCCATGGGGGAGTTCGGCGCCACCATTACCTTCGTGTCCAATATTCCCGGCGAGACGCAGACCCTCTCGGCCGCCATCTACACCTTCACCCAGGTGCCCGGCGGCGATGCTGGCGCCTTCCGCCTGACGCTGATCTCGGTGGTGATCTCCATGGCGGCCCTGATCGCCTCGGAAATCCTGGCCCATGTCGCCGGCCAGAAGGCGAACCAGAGATGAGCTTGCGGGTCGAAGCCACGCTGAAGCTTGGCGCGTTCACGCTCGACGCGCGCTTTGCCTCCCATGCGGGAGTGACCGCCTTGTTCGGGCCGTCCGGCTCGGGCAAATCGACGCTGGTCAATATCATCGGCGGGCTGATCCGGCCCGACCACGGCCGGATCGAGTTCGACGACGAGGTCTTGGTGGATACCGAGCGCGGGATCTATCTGCCCAAGCACCGCCGACGCTTCGGCTATGTGTTTCAGGAAGCACGCCTGTTCCCGCATCTCTCGGTCCGGCGCAACCTGTTGTTCGGCCGTTGGTTCGCCCCTCCCTCCCAGCGGCGGGGCAATCTTGGGCAGGTGGTGGAGCTGCTCGGCATCGGCCATCTGCTCGATCGGCGGCCCGCGGCGCTCTCCGGCGGCGAGAAACAGCGCGTGGCCATCGGCCGGGCGCTGCTTTCCGAGCCCCGCCTGCTGCTGATGGATGAGCCCCTCGCGGCCCTCGACGAGGCGCGCAAGGCCGAGATCCTGCCCTATCTGGAGCGACTGCGGGACGAGACCCGCATTCCCATCGTCTATGTCAGCCATTCCCTGGCCGAAGTCTCGCGCCTCGCCTCCACTATCGTCGTGCTGGTGGAAGGGCGAACGGCCGCCGTCGGATCTGCCGACCAGGTGCTGACCCGGCCCGAGCTGGTCGCCGCGACCGGGCGGGCGGAAAGCGGCGCGGTCATCGACGCCAAGGTCGCCGCCCACGACCCCGCGCACCACATGACGGTGCTGGACACCGGCTGCGGGCAGATGCGCGTGCCGCTGTGCGACCAGCCGCCGGGTTCGAGCGTGCGGGTGCGCATTCCGGCCCGCGACGTGATGATCGCACTCGCGCCGCCGCAGGGCCTGAGCGCACTCAACGTGCTCGAAGGACAGATCGCGGAAATCGGCGCGCCCGCCGATGGAATGGTGGACATCCGACTGCTGTGTGGCGGGCAGTCCCTGCTGGCGCGGCTGACCACCTTTTCACGGGAAATGCTCGACCTGCGGACAGGAATGCCGGTTTATGCGGTGGTCAAATCCGTGGCGCTGAACGAGAGCCAGGGGTAGCGGCGTCGACCGCCTCCGACTCGGGTGGCGGCACATAGGCGGCTTCGAGCCAGGAAATATCCGCCGCCAGCGCCTTTTGGGCCTTCGCCTCCATCCCCCGGAACCGCACGATCAATTCCGCGCCGAAAGGCGTCAGGCTCGCCCCGCCTCCCCCGCCGCCGCCGCGCTTGGATTCCACCACCGGGGTCGCAAACATGCGGTTCATGGCGGCGACCAGCATCCAGGCACGCCGATAGGACAGGCCCATGGCCCGGCCGGCATTGGTGATCGAGCCTTCGGTGCGAATGCGCTCCAGCAATTCGATCTTGCCCCGCCCCAGCCGGTCCAGGGGCGGAAAGTCGATCCGCATTACGAATTTGGACATGCGCAGCTGTCTCATGCGGGCCGGGGCGAACGGCGCCATGGCCGGAAGTTCGTCGCGACGATCAAGGGACTGGAGCGGGCGATGGGAATCGAACCCACGACATACAGCTTGGGAAGCTGTCGTTCTACCACTGAACTACGCCCGCAACGCGCCAGCCAAATCAAGCAGTTACCACGACACCGCGACACGTCGCGCGCCGCGCCGAGGTCGGCAACACGTGGTTAAGGTGTAGCAAAGCCGCCCGGCCCGTGTCCATAGCCCGCGTCCATCGCTTCGCGCCGATATCTTGCCGCATCCCCCGCCCGCCGGGACGAAGAAAGGATGTGTTGCCGCGGGAGAAAAATTTAACCTTGGGATGCAATAGAGGATACATGCGCCGCTCCCGCCTTGTCATGCACGACGGGTGAACG
This sequence comes from Roseixanthobacter psychrophilus, assembly GCF_043195195.1. NCBI lineage: Bacteria > Pseudomonadati > Pseudomonadota > Alphaproteobacteria > Hyphomicrobiales > Xanthobacteraceae > Roseixanthobacter > Roseixanthobacter psychrophilus. The sequence goes on along the minus strand of NZ_JBAFWT010000013.1, from coordinate 81,984 downwards.
GCAAAAGCGGGATGGGGAATGGGCATCCGCTCGTCGGGTTTCGGCGGCAGTCGCGGTTGGCCCATCGGGGGGACTTCGGATGGAGGGGGCCGCCAGGAATGGGGCAGAAGCACCGTGCGCCGAAGAGGCCGCGCCGCCCCGGAATCTCATCCGCTTGGCTGTTTCACACCCAGATCGGATCAGGAATCCCGCACTATGGTATCATGGTAGGATGGTCGCTTCTTGCGCTCACGCTATCCACAGGATATCGAACACATTCGTGTCCTTGAACCCTCAAGCAGAACGTACGGTCCGGGATTTTCGGTCTGGAGTGTTGAGCTTCAATTTTCCGCCTCGGCTGAAACGGCACCTGAGAAGCCCCCGCGCACTTTCTTTTCGAGACATGACAATGATTAAGCAAGGCGGTCATTTGCGCGTTCTGGTCGCTCTCGCTGTACTGGCCCCGCTGTGTGCCGGTGTCGCACAGGCGCAAGCCCCTCAAGGGCAGCCCCCACAAGGACCGGCGCCCCAGGGGCAGGTCACCCCTCCGGTCCAGCCAGCGCCGGCAGCCCAGGCCCAGACGCCCCCGGCACCCGAAACGCCGGCCGCGGCGCTTGCCCGCCTCGCCAGCGACCGCTCCATCACCGTGAGCATGAACCTCGAAGACCTCGGCATCGATCGGCCGATCTCGCTCTGGGGCATGGATGCGCGGCGCGAACTGTTCCTGCCGGTGCCCGCTGGAGTGCGGATCCGCGATGCGCAGATCACGCTCGACGGGCTCTACCTGCGTGGCGATGGCGGACACACAACTTACGTCGTCTCCGTCGATGGCACGCCGCAATTCTCCCGCCCGGTGGACGGAGACAAGGGCCGCGTCCACGAGGTATTGCCGATCTCCGGAGATATTCGGCCCACCGGCTTCGTCAATCTCAATCTGGCTTGGTCCTCGGTGATCTCGCAGGAATTGTGCGGCGACGAGCGCTCCATCGGCAACATCCTGGAATTCAACCCGGCGACGCGCTTCACCTATACCTACAGCGCGTCCGACATCCGCGACCTTGCCACCGCCTGGAGCGCGCTGCCGCCGCGGCCGGTGATCCTCATTCCGCCGGGCGAACTTTCCAAGCCGGCCTATGACGCGGCTTGGCGCATCGGCGTGGTGCTGCAGCAGGCCGGCAAGCAGCCCCGCATCATGGTCATGCCCGCCGTCGGGCAAGAAGTGGACACCTCGGGCATCGTGCTGTCGCCCGGCCTTGCGGCCCTGCCCGCCTTTTCGGCTTTCTCCGGCGGCGGACGCCATCGCATCGCCAACCGCGCGGAACTGGGCGCCTATATCGCGCTCGCCCGCCAGGGCGGCTTCTCCGCCGACTTCATCATTGAGGATCCCGCCATCCGGGAGACGATGGACCAGTCGGTCCGCGCGCTCGAGGACGATCTGCGTGGCACCTCGCCCGACAATGCCAGCGCCTTCGCGCCCCTGCGCAGCCAGCTGATGGGGACGGCAGCACAGGGCGAGGAGAATGTGCGCCTCGTCACCATCGCCGGGCGTCCGGTCATCGCCATCTCCGCCCAGGCCGCCGCGCAAGCCGCCGGCGTGCTTTCCGACCTGTGGCGCCAGATGCTGGTGGTGCCGGCAGCAAACGTACGCATCGCCACCACGCCCGACTTCTCCGGCGTCACCTCCATCGACCTGTCCCGCCTGGGCGGACGCACCGGCACGTTCGACGTGCTGGCGCGCGGCGACTGGAGCGCCACCTTCGATCTTGGAACCCTGCTTGGTGGCGGTCGTGTGCCGTCGGAATTCCTGGTGGACGTCTCGGCCGCGCCGAGCGCCGGCGATTCCGCGCCCATCGCCTCGATCATGCTGAACGACTATCTGCTGGGGGCGCGGCGGCTGTCCGCCAACGGCATCACCGAGCGGATTCCGGTCCAGGTGCCGCGCTACGCGCTCGCGGCACGCAACGTGTTGAAGATCTCGTTCCAGCGCCAGCCCATGAGCGACCGCTGCCGCGAGACGCCCCAGGCCTTCCCCGTGGCCGTGCTGCCCTCGAGCCGCGCGGTGCTGGTGGACGCTCCGGCCACGGTCGATTTCTTCGGCGCCATGCCGCGCCTCGCCACCCGGGCCAACGTCATCATCCCACAGGCCTATCTGCGCGAGCCGGCGACGCTGCGGCGCGTCATCGCGCTGGCGGTGGCCTCAGGCGTGACGCCGGAGCGGGCCGTCCTGACCGTCGCAGGCGACGGCGCCGAGATCACGCCGGACGGCGCCTTTCTTGCCATCGACACGCGTGTCGCCTCGGTGACCAGCAAGGCGAAGGTGGAGGGTAGCCGCCTCTCTATTAGCGGCAACAACGGGCAGACCATGCTCGACGTCGGCTCGCTGACCAATCTCGGCGTGATCGAGGCGGTGACGTCCGCCCGCCAGATCGGGCTCGTCTACCGCACCATCGGCGGGACGCCGCCGGAGTGGAAAAAGCCCTTCCTCCTCGCGGCAGGAGATATCAGCCTGCTGGCCACGACCGGCCCGGTCGTGACGCTCGACACCAATTCCGCCAGCCTCACCCGCGAGACTGCGGAAACCGATTCCTTCAGCGGTTTCCTCAAGCGCGGCCCCGCATGGGGACCTGCGGCCGTGGGCGTGGCGATCCTGCTTTTCCTGCTTTTCGTGGTCCTTGCCCAGCGGGCGCGCCGCCGCACGCGAGAGGAACCGTGATGCCAGACCGGACCGGCGTAGCGTCATGTCATATCTCTTAAACTACGGAGCGGCGGACTATTATGCCGCGCTCGAATGGGTCGCCGCTGTTGTGGCGATCATCATCCTGGTGTCGAGCCTGGATGATCTGTTCATCGACATCTATTTCTGGGTGCGCGAGACCTACCGCGCCCTCACCATCAAGCGCGTCTATCGTCCGCTGACGGTGGAGCAATTGTTGGAACGGCCGGAACAGCCGTTCGCGATCATGATCCCGGCCTGGCTGGAGGCGGACGTGATCGCCGGCATGCTGGAGACTTTGGTCGATACGCTCGATTATCGCGACTACACGATCTTCGTCGGCACCTATCCCAACGATGCCGCGACCATCGTCGAGGTCGAGAAGATGCGCCGCCGCATCAAGCAGCTGCAGCGCGTCGAGGTGCCCCACCCCGGCCCGACCTCGAAGGCGGACTGCCTGAACTGGGTGGTGCAGGCCATTTTCCTCTACGAGCAGGAAAAGGGCATGCAATTTACTGGTGTGATCCTTCACGACAGCGAAGACGTCACCCATCCGCTCGAACTGCGCCTGTTCAATTACCTGATCCCGCGCAAGGACCTGATCCAGCTGCCCGTGATCTCGCTCGAACGCGAATGGTTCGAGCTGGTGGCCGGAACCTATATGGACGAATTCGCCGAATGGCACGCCAAGGATCTGCCGGTGCGGGAGAGCATCTCCGGCATGGTGCCCTCGGCTGGCGTCGGCACGGCCTTCTCGCGGCGCGCCCTGCTTGCCCTGTGCGACACCAATGACAACCGGCCGTTCAATACCGAGAGCGTCACCGAGGATTATGATATCGGCATGCGCCTGTCGCGGCTCGGCATGCGTTCCATCTTCGTGCGCTTCCCCGTGAAATACCAGGTGAAGCGCTATTCCTGGCTCGGCAGCGGCGTGCATACCACCACCCTGGACATGCCCTTGTGCGTGCGGGAATATTTCCCCGATACGTTCCGCGCCGCCTACCGCCAGCGCGCCCGCTGGACCCTTGGTATCGCGCTGCAAAGCTGGCGCCAGCAGGGCTGGCCCGGCTCGTTGGCCACGAAATACCTGCTGGTGCGGGACCGCAAGTCGATCATCACGTCGATCGTCAGCACGCTGGCCTACGTCCTGGTGCTGAACTTCATCGCCTTCTATATCGCCGCCGAGCTCGGCGTCTGGACCCTGCGCTATCCCCCGCTGTTCACGGAAAACAGCTGGCTCCTCTATATCCTCTGGTTCAACACCTTCGCTCTGTTCCTGCGCATCACGCAGCGCGGCTATTTCGTGTGGCGCCTGTACGGCTGGCAGCAGGCCGTGCTCTCGGTGCCTCGCCTCGTGGTGTGCAACGCCGTGAACTTCGCCGCGACGCTGCGCGCCTGGCGCATCTTCATCCGCACCTCGCTGTTCGGCGAACAGGTGACATGGGACAAGACCATGCACGCCTTCCCGTCCGCCGACGAGTTGCTGTTGCGCCGTCGCAGGCTGGGCGACCTGCTGATGTCCTGGCAGGTGCTGGACGAGGCGCGCCTCGAACATGCGCTGACCCTGCAGGCCGAGCGAGACATTCCCCTCGGCCGGCTCCTCATCTTCCAGGGCTGGCTCGACGACGAGACGCTGGCGGAGGCGATCTCGGCGCAGTCCGATCTGCCGCGCGCCCATCTCGACGCGGCAACGGTCCAGGCCGTCGGCCGCCGGGTCGATCTTGGATTGTGCGTGCGGCACCGCTTCATTTTCCTCGGCAACGAGGACGGGGTGCCCCGCATCGCCGTCGGCGGTCCGCTGAAGCCGGAAGTGCTGGCCGCGCTGGCTCCGGCGCTGGGCGGCACGCCGGTGCAGATGATCGCCCGCGAAAGCGACATTGCCGCGGCCTTGCGCCTGCTCACGCAGCAGGGGGACACCTTCGGCGAGTCGGAAAAGCGGGCCGTGCCCCTGTTGGGCGACCTGCTGATCGAAAAGGGCTTGCTGCAGCGCGCCGCCTTCGATGCCGCGATGGAAGATTATCGCCCCGAGCGGGATGGCCGCATCGGCGACCATCTGGTTGCCCGCGGCGTCGTGACCCGGGAAGCGGTCGAAACCGCGCAAGCGGAGCAGCGGCGGCAGTTCGACGAATTGGCTGCGGTATAGCCGGCTTTTCAAAGCGGGATCTCGTTCGATGACCTCTATTCCCACGCGTGCGCGCTTTGCCGCCTTGTTCTGCCTGGCCGCCCTGCCCTGCCTGGCGGCGGGTGAGGCGTTGGCGCAGGCGACGCCCCTGACCCGCCTGTATGCCGCCAAGCCGCCCGCAGGCTCGGCCTTCGTGCGCGTGCTCAATCCCACGGGAGCTGCCGTGACGGTCGCGCTGGGAGACGGCGCCAAGACGCCCCTGGGCCCCGACGGCCCCCGCGCCAGCGTGTATCGGGTGGTGCGGGGCGGGACGGCGGTCAACGTCAGCGTGGACGGCAAGCCGACATCCGGGACCGCCATTCCCGCCGCTGACGGTTTCACCACCCTGGTCCTGGTGCCGGAGGGCCCGAACTTCCGGCTTGAGCCGCTGACCGATTCCACCGAGGGGCGCGACGACTTGAAGGCGATGCTTCGCTTCTATGCCCTCGCGCCCGGCTGCACCGCCACGCTGGCGGTCGCCGACGGGCCGACCGTGTTCGATGCGGTGCCGCCCATGGCCAGCCGCCAGCGGGCCATCAACCCGGTGGATGCCAGCCTGGTCGGCCGCTGCGGCGATGTCGCCTCCGCGCCGCTGAAGCTGCCGCAGCTCAAGGCTGGCGATCATTACAGCCTGTTCCTGGTGGGCACGGCGCAAGCGCCCGTGCTTGCGGGGCAGAATGACGAGACCGAACCCTATCGCGGTCCCGCCAACTGAGCGTTCAAGGGACACCGCACCGGAATGGTCTTCGCGAGCGACAGCTTCATCTTCCTCTTCCTGCCGGTGTTCCTGGTCGCCTATGGCCTGACACCGTCGCGTTGGCGCAACCTCACGCTGCTCGGCTTTTCCTGGCTGTTCTATGCGTGGTGGCGCCTGGATTTCCTGCCGCTCATCGTCGGCATCGCGGTGTGGTCCTGGGTCACCGGACTGTGGATCGCGCGGCGACCCGACCATCGGCGCGGCTGGCCCTTGTTCGTCGCGATCCTCGGCCCGCTCGCAGCGCTGGTCTGGTTCAAATACGCCAATCTGTTCGCTGCGACCGCGATCTCGTTTGGGGCGCCGCTGACCGGCTGGCAAGCGATCCTCCTGCCCATCGGCCTGTCCTTCTTCGTCTTCGGCGCCATCTCCTATTCTGTGGATGTGTATCGCGGCACGGTTCCGGCGGAACGCAGCTTCATCAATTACGCCACCTACCAGTCCATGTTCGGCCACCTCGTGGCCGGCCCGGTGGTGCGCTACCAATGGGTGGCGGACCGGCTGCACGCGCGCGCCTTCGACCGGGCGGAATTCGCCATGGGAGTGGAGCGCTTCATGCTCGGCTTCGCCCAGAAGGTGCTGATCGCCGATACGCTCGCGCCCATGGTCGATGCGGGCTATACGCTCGCCAATCCGAGCGCGGCGGACGTGGCGCTGGCCGTGCTCGGCTACACCCTGCAGCTCTATTTCGACTTCGCCGGCTACAGCTCCATGGCGATCGGGCTCGGTCTGATGGTCGGCCTGAAATTCCACGAGAATTTCGACAATCCCTATCTTTCCGTCACGCTCGCGGAATTCTGGCGCCGCTGGCACATCAGCCTGTCCACCTGGCTGCGCGATTATCTCTACATCCCGCTCGGCGGCAATCGCGGCGGGCTGTGGCGGCTGTGCGTGAACCTGCTCATCACCATGGGCCTGGGCGGCCTGTGGCACGGGGCGAGCTGGACCTTCCTGGTCTGGGGCCTCTGGCACGGCCTCGGCCTCATGGCCCTGCGGCTGGCGTCGGCGGCCGGCCTGCCCAAGGCGCCGGTCGTGATCGGCCATGTGACCACGATGCTGTTCGTCATGTTCGGCTGGCTCTTGTTTCGCGCCCAGACCTGGGATGAGTTCGCGGTCGCCCTAAACGGGCTGATGGGCGCGAACGGCTTCGCGCCGTCGCAGGAATTCCTGGCCACCCTGCATCCCACGATCCCCGCGACGCTATTGCTCGGGATCGTCCTGGTGTACGCCCCCTTGCTCGGCCGCTTCAGCGAACCGGCGGCGCGCTTCGGGGCGGTGTTGCGTGTATGGTCGGCCTTGCCACTCTGGTTGCTGGCCGTGTGGGTGCTGCAGGGGCGCACCGTCGTGCCCTTTCTCTATTTTCAGTTCTGAGCGGGGGAGCCGGCCATGCGCACGAAACTCCACCTGGTCTATGCCGCGGTTTTCCTGCTGGTGTGCTTTGCCGGAATGGCGGCGAGCGTGCCCTATCTCTGGAGCGGGAAGGCGCAAGCGACCTACGCTCCATTGACCGCACGGACCATTTTGAACGGCACCTTCACGGCCGCTTTCGACCGCACCTTCGCCAATGGCGTGCCGCAGAGCGAAGCACTCGATGGGGCGGCCGCCGGCCTGCTCTATCACACCTTGGGGGACGCCGGCCCGCAGGTGCGCGCCGGATGCCCGGACTGGCTTTTCCTCGCCGAGGAAATCCTTGAGGTGCGCGGCGGCCAGACCTTCCTTGCGAAGCGGGTCGAGCTGGCCCGCAAGATCGCCGCCGATTTCGCAAAGCGCGGAGTCTTGCTGGTTCTGGTGCCGGTCCCCGACAAGGTAGAGATGGTTCGCGTGTCCAGCTGCGGATTGCCGGTGGCGCGCCAAGCCCGCAATCGCCTTGCCGACTGGAATGCGCTTTCCCATGGGCTCGGCCTGCGGCAAGTCGATCTGCTCCCCGACTGGCCAACCCCCGGCTTCCTGCGCACCGATACCCATTGGAATTCCATCGGTGCGGGCTTTGCTGCCCAGCGGATTGCGCAGATGGCGAACGCCATGCTCGGCGGCAACGGCCCGACCAAGGTGACCCTTTCCGAAGGAGAGCCGCATCCGCGCCCCGGCGATCTGATGCGGATCGCCAATCTGATCCGCACCGCCGAAATCTTCGGGCCGACCCCAGATCAAGCGCGCGACATCACCGCCAATTGGACCCGCTCAGGCGGGTTGCTGGATGATGCCCCGGTCCCTGCCGTGATTCTTGCCGGGTCATCGTTTTCAGAGCGCTCGGGCTTTGTCGAATCGCTTCAGGCCGCGCTTTCGCGGGAAGTGGTCCAGCGCAGCATGGCCGGTGGAGGCTTCGCCGGGGCGGTGCTGGATCTTCTCGAAAAGCACCCGGATCTGATTCAGCGGACCAAGCTTGTCGTTTGGGAATGGCCGGTGCGCACCCTCACCCAGCCTCTCACCGAAGCCGAACGGCATTATCTCGAAAGGGACCTTCCATGATGCTTCCGACGAACCGCCGCGCCCTCCTTGCATCCGCCGCGCTGCTGGCGCTCGGCACTGCCTTCGGCGTCCGCCCGGCGACGGCACAGGCGCAGGGCCCCATCATCATCATGGGCAAGGGCGGGTGGCTGTTCCCGGGGTGGGAAAGCCTCACCGCGTCCGACACCGCCGGCATCCAGAACGTGGTCCAATTGATCAAGGACACCAAGGATCGCCTCGCCGCCCGCAACATCCTGCTGATGCCGCTGGTGGTGCCGTTGAAGGCCAATTTCTATCCCGACAAGCTGCCCGACGGCACCACGGTCTCGGCCGATGTGAAGGCGCGCTACGATTTCATCCTCGCCCAGCTCAAGGCGAGCGGGCTCGATGCCGTCGACCTGCGGCCGGCCATGAAGGCGGTGGAAACCGGCAAGCAGACCATTTTCTTCCGCGCCGACTATCATTGGACCGCCTGGTCCGCCGAGGCGGCCGCAGATACCGTCGCCAAGGCCATCCAGGCCAAGGTGAAGCTTTCCGGCGCGCCCGGCACCGGCGACAAGCTCGGCGACTGGGTGACACAGCGCAATCTCGGCGACCTTGCCCAACGGTTCCTGTCCCCGGATCAGCAGAAGGCTGTTGGCCCGGATCTCTATACCGTGCGCATCCCGCCGGAGGACAAGAAGGGCCTGCTCGACGCCGCTCCCGCTCCTGTCCATGTGGTGGGCAACAGTTTCGTGCAGCCTTATCTGGGCTTCCCGCAGAAACTCTCAAACGCCCTTGACCGGCCGGTTTCGCTGACCTGGAACGTCGGCAACATCGGGCCCTGGTTCACCTTCCTGCAATATGTCGGCTCCCCCGGCTTCGCCAAGCAGCCGCCGCAGGTGATCGTTTGGCAGTTCAACGAAGGCCAGTTCCACAGCGGTCCGGAAGCGACCGGCCAGTGGGATGCGCCCTCCATCCTGGCCCCGCAGGTCTGGCGCGACCGCATGACCGCCGCCGTGGGGAAATGACCCACCCTGTTAAGAAGCAATAAATCTTGGTTTACAATTGGTGAACAAGATCCTTACGCTTTCTAAACAACCCCTTTACAAGAAGTAAATTATCCGTTTCGCAAAGGTTAACTCGAAATCAGCGTCACATTTCGAGTTATCGATTAACCTTAACTGTGATTTAACCACAATCGTCGACGGTAGCGTCATGACTACCGCGATTCATCTCTCCGAGATTAGCCGATCTGCGTGCCAGCAGGCGCCAGGTCGCATGCGCAGGATCACCGCAGCAGCAATGCTGGCGGTGACGGTGAGCGGCATAGCACTGGTCGCTCACTCTCCCGCCCTGGCACAGGAACCGGCCCTGATAGGGCCGGCATGGACCGCAGCGGACAAGGCCTATTCGGCCTATCAGGCGAAGGACTACGCCGCCGCGGCCGCCCAGGCCCGCGAGGCGCTCCGCCTGCGGCCGGATGTGGCCCGGCTCTGGCTCTTGCTCATGGATGCGCTCGACGCCCAGGGCAACGTCGCCGAATCGGTCACTGCGGCAAAGGATGCGATCGCCGCGGGCGTCCAGGACCCCGCAATCACCGCCCGGTTGCGCAGCCAGAGCAAGGTGCTTGCCCAAGCGCCTTCGCTGGCCGCCAACAAGGCGCTGGAAGCGCGCAATCCCAAGGCGGCGCTGGCCGAGATTCGCAAGGCCATCGCACTTGTACCCGACGATCTCAGCTATCGCGTGCTGCTGGTCTATGCGCTGATCGCCGACGACCAGATCGACGCGGCCGAGCAGGCCGCGACGGCGGCCATCGCGGTCGATCCCAAATCCTTCCTGCCCCAGGTATTGCGCGGGTATCTGCGCGAGCGTCTCGGTCGCATCAACGAGGCAAACCAGGACTTCGACAGCGCGCTCACCGACGAAGTGCTGACCGGACCTGATGCCCGCGACGTGCGCCTCGTGATCGCCGATGCTGCCATTGCCGCCGGCAATCCGCGCCGCGCGCTGAAGATCCTCGACCCGCTGGGCGACACCCAGGATGCGGCGGTCAAGGCCCGGCGCGACGCCGCAAGCGCGCAGGACGCAACGCCGAGCATCGTGCCGAAGGACGCGTTCAAGACCCTTCCGGTGCCCTACCAGAAGTGCCGCGACACGCCCTATGGCCCCGCCTGCACCTTGGTGCCCGCCAGCACGCCGCCGGGCGTCGGCGGCGTTGCCAACCCCGGATTCAAGGCGGCGGACGAGGCTTACAAGGCCTATGCCGACGGAGACTACACCCTGGCGGAAAAGCGCATCCGCGAGGCCCTGGCGGTCAGCCCGAGCAATGCCGCCTGGCGCCGGCTGCTGATCGACACGCTGGAGCGCTCGAACCAGTTCTCCGCGCTCGACGCGGCCATCGGCGAGGCGATCGCCGCCGGCGAGGACGACCCGGCCCTGCTCGGTCTGCGCAGCATGGCGCAGACTCGCCTCGGCGAGCCCTCGGCGGTCCTGGCACTGAAACAGATGGCGGAGAAGAATCCCAAGGCGGCCGTAGAATCGGCGAAGAAGGCGGTGCAGCAGGCGCCTCACGCCATGGTGTTCCGCATCGTGCTGATCCAGGCCCTGATGGCCGCCGGCCAGACCAAGGACGCCGCCGCCGCTGCCGCCAGCGCGGTGGGAGAGGATGAGAATGACGTCCTGCCGCGCATCCTGCGCGCCTATCTGCTCCAGGCCACCGGCAATCGCGCCGGTGCGGTGGAGGATTTCGACAAGGTGCTCGCGTCCAACGTGCTCACCGACCAGGAAATCCTGAACTACAGCCTGATCGCGGCCAATGCGGCACTCGCCGCCGGCAAGCCCGACGATGCCATCAAGATCCTCAATGCGATCGAAGACGCCAAGAATCCCGACGTCGAGAGCTTCCTCAAGACCGCAGAGGCCCTGCGGGCCAGCCCGAACCGCCAGCGCCCCGCATTGCTGGCGCCGGTGCCGCTGTGCCAATCCACCAATTACGGCATCATCTGCTCGGTCTTCGCCGGCGGCACCAATGCCGGCAGCGGCGTGCCCAGCGATCCCGGCTACGAGGCCGCCGATGCCTCCATGCGCGCCATAAAGGCCCGCAACTATACCCTGGCCGTTTCGGAGGCGCGCCGGGCGGTGGAGCTTTCCCCGCGCAACCTCACCTATCGCCAGTTTCTGATCAACGCCCTCACCACCGCCGGCCGTACGGCTGAAGCGGAGACCGCGGCGAGCCAGGCCATCGCCGCCTTCCCCGGCGAGGTGACGCTGGTGGTTCAGCGCGGCTATATCCGCCAGCGGCTCGGCCGCTACGGCGGGGCGGCGTCGGATTTCTCCGCCGCCCTGCGCAGCGGCCGGCTGCCATCTGCGGACGTGCGCGGCGTGCGCCTCGCCTTGGTGGACGCCTATATGGGCGCCAAGGATCCGCAGGCCGCCCTTGATGCGCTGGCTCCGCTTGGTCGCGAGCGCAGTTATGACGTGGTCGGTCGCCGGGGCTTCGCCCTCCAGGCGCTGGGGCGCCACGAGGAGGCGCTGGAAACCTTCGAATTCGCCTATCGCCTCGCCCGCACGCCCTCCGACCGGGCCAATGTCGCCAGCGCCATTATCGGCGAACTGGTGGCGCTCGGCCGCAAGGACGAGGCAAAGGCCCGCTTCCAGCAGGCGCTCGCCAGCGGGGAATTGCGCGCCATGCGGCCGCTCGACATCGCCTATCTCGCGAACCAGTCCGGCGATACCGCCACCGCCTACAAATACTTCCACCAGGTGGACTCAACCAGCGGCCTGCGGCGCGGCACGGTTCTGGTGGATGCGGCCTACGCGGCGAAGCACGAATACCAGAACGACGAGGCGAAGGCGCTGTTCAAGCGGGCGATCGACGCCAATGCGGATGGCGTGCTCCCGCTTCCGGCGCAAACCGTATTCGGCCTGCGCCGCGAGGTGGCGGAACTCGAGCGCACCTGGGGTGTGTACGCCTCGGTCAGCTACGGCGCGGTGGGCGTCATGCCCTCCTCGCCCCTGGCGGCCCCGCCGGTCGGCGGCCACTCGATCCAGACCGGCACCGAGGTCTATTGGCGCCCGCCCGGCATCGGTTACCGCGACGGCTCGATCTTCGAGGTCTTCGCCCGCATGTTCACCACCCTTTACGACGAAAAGGGCGGCCCGACCGGTGTCGATACAATGCAAGGCAGCGTCGGGGTGCGCTGGAAGCCGCTGAAGGACCAGAACCTGGTGCTGGAAGCCAGCCGCCTGTTCCCCATCGGCTCCTATGCCCGCAACGACTGGTTGCTGCGCGCCGCCTATTCCAACGGCGACGGCGGCGACCTGAGGGTGGACGTGAACGATTGGAACTACTGGCAGTTCTACGCCGATACCAATTATTTCGTGGAACTTCCCGAATCCGTGAGCAGCTTCGAGTTCCGTTGGGGCCATTCGTTCCGGGTGAAGCCGGTCAACGACAACCTCATCGTCACCCCGTTCCTGGCCATAGGCGGCGCCTATGACTCCGTCCTCGATACACCGGGAACACTCGGCGCCGGACCGGGCGTGAATCTACGCTGGTGGTTCCGCGAGGACAAATACACCGCCCCCATGTCCTATGTGGACCTGACCGCCCAGTATCGCTTCAAGCTCGCGGGGGACAGCCGAGGCGAAGGGGTGTTCGCCGGCGCCTTCCTCTCCTACTGAACGCGCCCGGCGGGAAGCCGCCGGGCCAACGGCCCCGCGGGTTGCAGCCTGCAATGCGTAGAGAGAGCCCACTTCCCCAAACCTCGCGAACCCGGTACAAGAATAGGGCACATCAGCACACCGGTTCGGCTTTACCCACAGATGTCTCCTGCTCCCGATACCTATTTTGCACTAGCGCTGATCGGGCCGGCAATACTGGCATTGTTTTCCTTCTGTTTTCTCGGATTGTGGGCATTCGGCGGCAGCCGCAATTATATCCTGCTGTTTTCCGCGGCCAGTTTCATTTACAGCTTGGCTGCTGTTGTCCAAATCGCCTTGTGGCCGGGGGATTATGGCTACAACACAATCCTCTCCGCGCTGCTGTACACCACAAGCGTCGTCATGATCGTCGATGGGGTGCTACAGCGCGCCGATCAACGCTTGGGCACCCTTGCCATATTGATCATCTTCACGGCGATCATGGCTCCCATCTGGTATTTTTATTATGTCGAGCCCAGCCTTATAGCCCGAATATACATTCTTAATTTCGGCTTTGGACTGGTCTTTCTCTACGCCTGCATGCGCCTCGTGGGCTGGGCCTCGGGCCGGTTCATCGACCGATTCTTGTATTGGGTGCTGGTCGCGTTCGCCTTCCATTTCTTCATCCGCACCACAGCGACCATCGATCCGGACCTCGGCGATCCCGCCCGCGCCTTTGGCAGATCCACATTCTGGCTGGTGCTGCAGGTAAGCCTCGCCATTTTCGGCGCCGTCATGGCCCTGACGCTCCTTGCCGCGACTGTGGCCGACATGTTGGGGGACATGGAGCGCGACCGCGACACCGATCTCCTCACGCGCCTGCTTAACCGCCGCGGCTTCGAGCGCATTGCCACCTCCCATATGGCCCGTTCGGCGGGACGGCCGGTGAGTCTGATCTCCTGCGACATCGACCATTTCAAGTCGCTCAACGATAGCTATGGGCACGCCGCCGGCGATGCCGTGCTGAAGGAGTTCGGCGCGTTGCTGCTGAACACGATGCGCGGGGAGGACGTGATCGGCCGCATCGGCGGCGAGGAATTCGCGATCCTGCTCACCGGGGCCGACGTGGAAGGCGCACGCCAGTTCGCCGAGCGCGTGCGCGCCCTGCTGGAAGGCACGAGGTTCGAGTCGGTGCCCGATACCCGGGTCGTGACGGCGAGCTTCGGCATCGCCCAGTACCGTCCGCCGGAACCCCTGCGCAAACTGCTGGCACGGGCCGACGTCGCGCTCTATGCCGCCAAGAAGGCCGGGCGCAACCGATGCTTCGTGGCGGGACAGACCCAACAGGATCCGCCAGCGGTCGCACCCGCACGCGCCGGTGAAGCGATGCGGTGAATTGCAGGGCCGGGGCATCGCTCCTAAAGTCCCGCCATGTCACAGACGAAGCGCACAGCCCTTGCCGCCGATACCGCCGGGTTCTCGGCCCTCTACCAGACCTTCGAGGACACCGCCGACGGGCGCGCCGGACCCGCGCGCCTTGCCGCCTTGCGAGCCGAACTTGCGGCGCGCGGCCTCGGCGGCTACGTCATCCCGCGCGCGGATGCCCACCAGAACGAATATGTGACTCCCGCCGAGGAGCGCCTCGCGTGGCTGACCGGCTTTACCGGCTCGGCCGGCCTATGCGTGGTGCTGGCGGACGAAGCCGCCTTGTTCGTCGACGGGCGCTACACCCTCCAGGCCCCCTCCCAGGTGGACGGCTCCGCCTTCACCGTGGTGCCCCTGGCCGAGATCACGCCGGAACGCTGGATCGAAACGCATCTGCCCAAGGGCGCCTGCCTCGGGTTCGATCCCTGGCGCTCCACGCTGGACATGAAGGACAAGCTTTCGCAGGCGGTCGCCAAGGCCGGGGGGATCCTGGTCGCGGTGGAGGACGATCCCATCGCCCGCTTGTGGACCGACCGCCCCGCAGCACCCACGGCGCCGGCGCGCCTGCTGGATGCCGAGCGGGCCGGCGCCACGCCGCAAGACAAGCTGGCCCAGGTCCAGGCCGCGCTCGTGGCGGAAAAGCTGGATGGTGCCCTGATTTCCGACCCCCACGCCACGGCCTGGCTGTTCAATCTGCGCGGCGCCGACATCAGCCACACGCCCCTGGTGCTTGCATGGTCCCTGGTGCCGGCGCAGGGGCGGCCGCAGCTCGTGGTCGCGGCGGAGAAGCTCTCCAATGCCGTGCACGCGCAATTGGAGGATGTGGCGGACCTTGCGGACGAGCCTGCATTGGCCGACCGGCTCACCGCCTTCGCGACCGGTCGCACGGTGCGCGTGGACCAAGCGACGGCTCCGGTCGCGCTCGCCGAGATCATCACGCGTTCCGGGGGAACCGTCGCGAAGGGCGCCGACCCCATCGCCCTGCTGAAGGCGGTGAAGAACGAGGCCGAGATCGCCGGGATGCGCGCGGCCCATCTGCGAGACGGCGTCGCTTTGGCGCGGTTCCTGCGCTGGTTCGATGAAACGGCACCCGGTGGCGCGGTCAGCGAGATCCTGGCTGTCGAGGCGCTGGAAACTTTCCGCCGGCAGAGCGGGCCGCTCAACGACGTGTCCTTCCCCACCATTTCCGGCGCCGGCCCCAACGGGGCGATCGTGCATTATCGCGTCACCCAGGCCACCAACCGGCTGGTCGGCGCGGGCGAAATGTTCTTGCTGGATTCCGGCGCGCAATATCCCGACGGCACCACCGATATCACCCGCACCCTGATGGTCGGCGAACCGACGCCGCAGATGCGGACCCATTTCACGCTGGTGCTCAAAGGCCATATAGCGCTGGCTCGCGCGGTCTTCCCCGTGGGCGTGAGCGGCGCGCAGCTCGATCCCCTGGCGCGGCAGTTCCTGTGGGCGCGGGGTCTCGATTTCGACCATGGCACCGGCCACGGCGTCGGCGCGGGATTGTCGGTCCACGAGGGGCCGGCGCGCATCTCAAAGCTCGGGCATGTGCCGCTGAAAGCCGGCATGATCCTGTCGAACGAGCCCGGCTACTACAAATCGAACGGCTACGGCATCCGCCTGGAGAACCTGATCCTGGTGGAGCCGCGCCATCCCGAGGGCGGCGAGCGGCCGAGCCTGGGCTTCGAGACGCTGACCCTCGCCCCGTTCGAAAAGCGATTGCTGGCCGTCGAACTGCTCACCAAGACAGAGATCGAATGGCTGAACGCGTATCACGCCGAGGTCGCGCTGCGCGTGGGCCCGTTGCTGGAGCCGGCCGATCGCGCCTGGCTGCTTCGGGCGACATCCCCCATCGCGCCTGATGCGGTGTCTGATATTTAGGTTCTGCCGGGAGCGGAAGCGGAACCTTTTTCAAAAATGAGGCGTTGTCGTGGCAGTTAAAGTCCGGGAGACCGCACCGCCATGTCAACCATTCTGCTCGTCATCTTGATTTTGCTTTTGGTGGGCGCATTGCCAACCTGGGGATACAGCCGCAGTTGGGGTTATGGCCCGGGCGGCATTGTCGGCATTTTGCTCATCATCGTCATTGTGCTGGCGCTGACAGGCCGGATCTAGTTTTTGCGGGAGATCAGCGGAGGTGCCGGACAACAGCACCTCCGCTTCGTTTTTTGAGCCGCACCGGCGCCCGCTTGGGCGCCGACGACGTCAGGCATAGGCTTCGATCGCCCGGCCCACCTTCTCGATGAGTTCGCCGATCTGGTCCTCGGAAATGATCAGCGGCGGGGTGAGAGCAAGGGTGTCGCCGCTCGCGCGCACCATCACGCCGATGTCGTGGAACGCCCCCTCCAACGTCTTGTAACCGCGCAGGCCCGGCTGCCCCTCGCGCGGGGCAAGGTCGATGCCGGCGGTGATGCCGACGGTGCGGATATCCAGCACGCCCGGCTTCTCCCTCAGACCCATGACCGCATCGGCCCACAGAGGCTCCAGCTTGCGGGCCCGCTCGAAGGTCTGCTCCTCGGCATAAAGGTCCAGCGTCGCAAGCGCGGCGGCACAAGCAAGCGGATGGGCCGAGTAGGTATAGCCGTGGAACAGCTCGATCACATGTTCCGGGCCGCGCATGAAAGCGTCATGGATGCCCGCGCGGGCCACCACGCCGCCCATGGGGACGGCACCGGCGGTGACACCCTTGGCAAAGGTGATCAGGTCCGGCATCACGCCGTAGCGTTCGGCCGCAAACGCATAGCCGAGGCGCCCGAAGCCGGTGATGACCTCGTCGAAGATCAGCAGGATGCCGTATTTGTCGCAGATTTCCCGCAGGCGCTTGAGATAGCCCTGGGGCGCCGGGAGGACGCCGGTCGAGCCCGCCATCGGCTCGACGATCACCGCCGCGATGGTGGATGCGTCGTGCAGGCCCACGAGGCGCTCCAACTCGTCGGCGAAGTGCGCGCCATATTCCGGCTCGCCCTTCGTGAAGGCCTGGTGCTTGCGGTCGTAGGTGGTCGGCAGATGGTCGACGCCGGTGAGCAAGGTGCCGAACATCTTGCGGTTCGGCACGATGCCGCCGACGCTGATTCCGCCGAAACCGACGCCGTGATAGCCCCGTTCGCGGCCGATCAGGCGGGTGCGCGAGCCCTGGCCGATCACATTCTGGTAAGCGAGCGCGATCTTGAGCGCGGTATCCACCGCTTCCGAGCCGGAATTGCAGAAGAACACATGGTCGAGATCGCCCGGGGCGAGGGCGGCGATGCGGCTTGCGACCGTAAAGGCTCCGGCATGGCCGTACTGGAAGGTGGGGGCGAAATCCAGCTCGCTCGCGGCGGTGCGGATCGCTTCGACGATCGGCGCCCGATTGTGGCCGGGATTGGTGCACCACAGGCCGGCGCAGCCGTCGAGAATGGCGCGGCCCTCCGGGGTGTAATAATGCATGTCCTTGGCGCGGGCGATGAGACGCGGGCGCTGCTTGAAGGAGCGGTTCGCGGTGAAGGGCATCCAGAATGCGTCCAGATCGTTCGGCACCGCGTCGCCCGCTGCCCGAGCCGCAATCTCATCCAATGCCATCGTCCCTCTCCTCATCGCCATCCGGCGCTCGGCGGCCTCACAATTGCCGCCAGCGCGGGGAAGCTATCAGCGGCCAAGCCGGGAGGGAACAGGCAGCTCGCATCCCTCCCCCTTGCGCCATGCGCCCGACTGGCACAAAAGAGGGCCATGACGATGGGTCATTTTACATCGAGGCCAGGAAAAGTCTCCCGCACCGGCCTCGTATGGCAGGGCGCGGCGGTGCGCTTGGGCCGTAGCCGCTTCGATGCCGGCTCCGGGAGCCGGCCGGCGCCTCGGGCGACCGCATGCCCCGGTGCATGCCTGTGACCGGTCTCAAAGCCGATCCGAGGACCCCGCGGCCATGACGGACGAGTCCGATCTGCCCCCAGACGACCTTCCGGAAGAGGAGCTGACAGCCCCGCCGACCGAGCAGGAAATTCAGGCCGACAAGGCCCGCGCCGCGCTTGCGCGCGTGCTGGCATCGGACGAATTCGTGTCCTCGCCCCGGCTGGCGGACTTCCTGCGTTTCGTGGTGGAGGCCACCCTCGGCGGACGGGCCGACGCCATCAAGGGCTATACCATTGCGGTCGAGGCGCTGGGCCGCCCGACCAGCTTCGACCCGCAGACCGACCCTATCGTGCGCGTGGAGGCAACCCGCCTGCGGCGTGCGTTGGAACGCTATTACACCTCGGCCGGCCCCGACGAGACGCTGGAAATCGTGATTCCCAAGGGGGTCTATGTTCCGCGCTTCGTGCCGCGCGGCAATGGCGACACCGCCGGCCAGCCGGGCGCGCCGGATGGCGAGGCCCTTCCCTATCAAATCCCGCCCGGACCACCTCCCGTCGCAGCGCGGACGAGGGGACGCCTCGCCTGGGTGGCAGCCGCCGTGATCGCCGCCGGGGCGCTGGTGTGGGGCACGGTGCAACTGACCGACACCAACCGCGCCGGCCCGATCGCCTCCCTCCTCGGCTTGGAAGGCGCCAATTCCGCCAGCGAGATCGCCGACCGCATGGGCATGCCCCAATTGGAGGTCCGCCCGTTCGAGGTCAGCGGCACCAACGGTTTCAGCGCGGGCGAGGTGCATGCTTTCGAGGTGCGGCTGCGCGATGCCATGGCGCGGTTCGACTTCGTCGACGTGATGTCATCGGGGGAAGACGGTTCCGCACGCCAGTGCCGCGGCAATCCGCCACGCTCGGTGTTCTCGCTGACCGGCCTCGCCGAGGCCCATGAGGGCGGCACCTTCTCGCTGCTGGTGCGGCTCACGGATCGCTGCGGCGGCACCATCATCTGGTCCACCGCCTTCGAGGACCTGCGACGCGGCGCGGACTTTCCGGCCTCCGAACACCGGGTGGTGCGCGACATCGCCTCGGCGGTGATGCAATCCTACGGCGTGCTGCCGACCCGCGCGCGCGCCCAGGCCCGCGCCGACGCGCCGGGTTCCGGGTTCGGCTGCATCGCCCAGAGCTTCGCGGTGATCCGCAACGAGGACGGCACCACCGCCGAGCAGGCCCGGACCTGCCTCGATCAATGGGTGACGCGGGACAGCGGCTTCGGCACGTTGCACGCGGTCAAGGCCATGCTGATGCTGGACGAGGCGCAGCGCGCCTCCGACCGGCCGCTGGACCCGGCTCTGCTCGACCAGATGGAACGCGAAGCCGAGCTGGCCACCGATCTCTCCCCCAACAGCGCCTATGCGGCCAAGGTTCTTGCCAGCGTGGAATTCTTCCGCGGCGAGCGCGATGCGGCGTTCGCCGCCGGCGACCGCGCGCTGGCGCTGAACCCGCTGGATTACGACGTTGCTGCGACCGTCGGCACCATCATGATCGGGCTCGGCAAGCCCGAGCAGGGCGAGGCAGTGCTGACCTTCGCACGCAATCACGGCGCCGCGCGCACCGCCCTGCAGGATGCCTATCTCGGCATCGCTGCGTTCATGCGCGAGGACGAAATCGCCGCCACAGGCCTGTTGCCGACCTTGCAGGCCCATCCCTCCGCCCAGAGCCGGATCGCCCTTGCCCTGACGCTGCATGTGCTCGGCCGGCCGGAAGAGGAGCGCGATGTGGTGGCACGGCTTGCCCGCGACACGCCGGGCGGCGCGGCCGGGGTCTCGCGGCTGGTTCATCATCTGCTGCCGGTGCCGGATTCCTTCGCCCGCATCATGGGCGCACTGGAAGCGGCCGGCCTGCCGCAGCTCGCGGACGCCTCGCGCGGCTGACACGGCGATCGCCTTCGCGGTGCGGCAGCTTAAAATAAGGCAAATCGGTTGCGTGAGAAGGTCCGGCGGCCTCAGGCCTCTTTGACCGCATCGGGATCGAGGGCCGCGTCGGGATCGAGATCGGCGTCTTCCGGCTGCGGCTCGTCCTCCGCCTCGGCCTCCTCCACCACCACGACCCGCCGGGCGGCGAGATCCACCACCGGGACGGCGGCCTTCGTAAAGGGCACGAGGCGGGTCTTGCCGCCGCCCTCGGGCAGATATTCGAGAATGTCGCCGGCGCCGAAATCATGCAGGGCGGTCACCGCGCCGAGCCGCGTCCCGGCCTCGTCCTCCACCGAAAGGCCGATCAGATCGGCGTGGTAGAAGGCGTCTTCCTCCGGCGGCGGCAGGTCCGCGCGGGCGACGAGCAGATCGGTATTGGTCAGCGCCTCGGCGGCGGTGCGATCGGCCACGCCTTCGAGGCGGGCGACGAAATGGTCCTTTGCCTCACGCAGCGACTGGATGCGGATGCGCTTGCCCGCCGTCGTCGACAGCTTGTAGCGCCGCAGCGCCATGGGATCTTCGCCGAAGACGAACAGGCGCACTTCGCCCCGCACGCCATGGGGTGCGCCGATGCGGGCGATGAGAATTTTATCGGTCATGGAAATGCTTCTGCCAGAATCGCCGGGCGGTCCGGGCGGGACCCGCGGGGCCGCATCCCAAGCTGGAATGCGCGCCCTGCGGATCGTTCGGCCGCCGGGCGCGAAGCCCGGCGGAAAGGCTTCACTCCGCGGAGGTTTCCGCACCCGCGGCAGCGGCGGCTTCGGCGGCCTTGGCACGCTCGGCGGCGCGCTCCTGGGCCTTCTTGCCGGGCTCGCCCTTCTTCAGGTTGGAGCGGGCTTCCCGCGTCATCAGGCCCTGGGCGTCGAGGAACCGCGCCACGCGGTCGGTGGGCTGGGCGCCCTTTTCGAGCCAGGCCTTGGCCTTCTCCACGTCGAGCACCACACGCTCGGCGGAATCCTTCGCCAGCAGCGGGTTGAAGGTGCCGATCTTCTCGATGAAGCGGCCGTCGCGGGGCGAGCGGGCGTCGGCGATGACGATGCGGTAGTAGGGGCGCTTCTTGGCGCCGCCACGGGCGAGACGGATCTTCAGGGACATGGTCGTTTTCCTTTCAAACGTCGATATTCAGGTTCGTGTGGTGTCTTCCGCCGGACCGGGCCCTCGGATCGAGCCGAGGCGCCGGCGGCGGGTTGAACGCGGGTGAAACGCTTATTTCTTCTTCGGCCCCCCGAGGCCGGGAAAATTGCCCGGCGGACCCTTCGGCAGTCCGGGAAGGCCGCCGGGGAATTTGGCGGGCAGACCGCCGCCAAGACCGGGGAAATTCGGCGGCAAGCCGCCGCCGCCCGCGCCGGGCATGCCGCCCGGCATCTTCTCGGCCATCTGCTGGAGCATTTCCGGGGACGGCGCACCGCCACCCATGCCGAACATGCTGGCGAGGCCCGCCATGGGGCCGCGCTTGCCGGCCGCCCCGCCCATGGCCTTCATCATGTCGGCCATCTGGCGGTGCATCTTCAAAAGTCGGTTGATCTCTTCCACCTTGGTGCCGGAGCCGGCCGCCACCCGCCGCTTGCGCGAGGCGTCGAGCACCTTGGGGTTGCGCCGCTCCTGGCGGGTCATGGAATTGATGATCGCGGTCTGGCGCTTGAAGACCTTGTCGTCGAGATTGGCCGAGGCGATCTGGTTCTTCACCTTGGCGATGCCGGGCAGCATGCCGAGCACGCCGGTCATGCCGCCCATCTTCTGCATCTGGGCGAGCTGGTCGCGCAGGTCTTCGAGGTCGAATGCGCCCTTGCGCATCTTCTCGGCGACCGCTTTCGCCTTCTCGATATCGATATTCTCGGCGGCCTTCTCCACCAGGGCGACCACGTCGCCCATGCCGAGGATGCGGCCGGCCACGCGGCGGGGATCGAAATCCTCCAGCGCGTCCATCTTTTCGCCGGTGCCGAGCAGCTTGATGGGCTTGCCGGTGACCGCGCGCATGGAGAGCGCCGCGCCGCCGCGCCCGTCGCCATCGGCGCGGGTCAGCACGATGCCGGAGATTCCCACCCGCCCGTCGAAGGCCTTGGCGGTGTTCACCGCGTCCTGGCCGGTGAGGCTGTCGGCCACCAGCAGGATTTCATGCGGATTGGTGGCGGCCTTCACCTCCGCCACCTCGGCCATCAACGCTTCGTCGAGCGTGACGCGGCCGGCGGTGTCGAGCATGACGACGTCGTAATTGCCGAACTTCGCCGCCTCGATGGCGCGCTTGGCGATCTGCACCGCGCTCTGGCCCGGCACGATCGGCAAGGTGGCGACGCCGACCTGAAGGCCGAGGGTGGCCAATTGCTCCATGGCGGCGGGACGGCGGGTATCGAGCGAGGCCATCAGTACGCGGCGCTTGCCGCGCTCGGTGAGGCGCTTGGCGATCTTGGCGGTGGTGGTGGTCTTGCCCGAGCCCTGAAGGCCGACCATCAACATGGGCACCGGGGCGGCGGCATGCAGATCGATGGGATCGGCATCCGAACCCAGCACAGCGACCAACTCGTCATGGACGATCTTGACCACCATCTGGCCGGGGGTCACCGACTTGATGACCTCCGCGCCGACCGCGCGGGCGCGCACCTTTTCGATGAATTCGCGCACCACATCGAGGGCCACGTCCGCTTCGAGCAGCGCACGGCGAACCTCGCGCATGGCTTCGGAGACGTCGGCCTCGGTGAGGGAGCCACGCCGCTTGAGCTTGTCGAGTATGCCGCCGAGGCGGTCGGAAAGGCTGTCGAACATGGGTCCGTCCGGTGATCTCCGGCTCATCGCCGAAGGGCTTTTCCCAACAACAGGCGCAACGCGAAACTCGCCCGAGGGCGCACAGCGCTGTCGGGCGGGGACCTCCGGGCTCTCGGCCCGGTCGGCTGGATCGGCGTTGCCGTCCTTGAGAAGGGGGCGTTCTTAGCACCGACCGCCGGCAAGGGCAATGGCGGGCTGGAAATCCATGTCCCGTCCCGCCCAGCCCCGTCGCTGGAACCATCCGCGCTGCGAGGCGGTTGCCCGTGTGGCGCACAGGGCGCCCCGGGAGCCCGCGCCCATGATCAACGACCTCTGGTACAAGAACGCTGTTCTTTATTCCCTCAATGTCGGCACTTTCATGGATTCCAACGGCGACGGCGTGGGCGATTTCCCCGGCCTGATGCGCCGGCTGGATTATCTCCATGGGCTCGGCGTGACGGCGGTGTGGCTGGCGCCGTTCCAGAAATCCCCCGGCCGCGACGACGGCTACGACATAACAGATTATTACAGCGTCGATCCGCGCTACGGCACGCTCGGCGATTTCGTCGAATTCACCCACGCCGCCAAGCAGCGCGGCATGCGGGTGTTGATCGACCTCGTGGTCAACCACACCTCCGACCAGCATCCCTGGTTCAAGGAGGCCTGCGCCGATCCTGCCTCGCCGTATCGCGACTGGTATGTCTGGTCGAAGACCAAGCCCAAGACCGCCAACGAGGGCATGGTCTTCCCCGGCGTGCAGAAGAGCACATGGACCCGCAACAAGCAGGCGGGCGCCTATTATTTCCATCGCTTCTACGACTTCCAGCCCGACCTCAACACGCAGAACCCGCTCGTGGTGGCGGAAATCCTGAAGATCATGGGATTCTGGATCGAGCTCGGGGTGAGCGGCTTCCGCATGGATGCGGTGCCGTTCGTGATCGCGGAGAAGGGCGCGGACATTGCCAAGCCCAAGGAGCGCTTCGACCTGTTGCGCACCTTCCGCGAGTTCCTGCAATGGCGCCAAGGCGATTGCATCGTGCTGGCCGAGGCCAATGTACTGCCGGAAGTGAATTTCGACTATTTCGGCCGCGATGGCGACCGCATGCACATGATGTTCAACTTCCAGGTCAACCAGACTTCCTTCTATGCATTGGCGGCGGCCGACGCCGGGCCGCTCAAGGCCGCCATGCTGGCCACCAAGGCGCGGCCGGCCACCGGCCAATGGGGCCAGTTCCTGCGCAATCACGACGAGCTGGACCTCGGCCGCCTCGGTGAGGCGGAGCAGGCGAAGGTGTTCGCCGCCTTCGGCCCCGACAAGGACATGCAGCTCTACGACCGGGGCATCCGCCGCCGGCTGGCGCCCATGCTGGAGGGCGACCGCGCGCGGCTGGAACTCGCCTATTGCCTCATGTTCTCCCTGCCGGGAACGCCAGTGCTGCGCTATGGCGACGATCTCTCCCTGCCGGAGCGCAATTGCGCCCGCACCCCCATGCAATGGTCCACCGAGCCGAACGGCGGCTTCACCAAGAGCGACACGCCGCTGCTGCCGGTGATCGGCCAGGGCCCCTACGGCTATGCCCACGTGAATGTCGCGGCCCAGCGGCGCGACCCCAATTCCTTCCTCAACTGGATGGAGCGCATGATCCGCATGCGCATGGAAATGCCGGAAATCGGCTGGGGCGATTTCACGGTGCTGGAGAGCGGCAATCCCGCCGTGCCGGCGATCCGCTACGACTGGCGCAACAATTCGGTCGTCACCATCCTCAATTTGTGCCCCTCGCCGCTGGAAATCGAGCTGGACGTGGAGATGGAAGAGGAGGGCAATGCGCTGGTGGACGTGCTCGCCAACAGCCACAGCGCGGCCGACGAAAAGGGGCGGCATTGCATCTATCTCGAAGGCTACGGCTATCGCTGGTACCGGGTCGGAGGGCTCGACTATCTCTTGAAGCGCAGCGACGTCGGCATTCCCGAGCGCGACTGGGCGCGCGGCACGCAGCGCCCAGCGAAAGCCGGCGGTCCGGTCCCCGGCGCCGCACCGGTGCGCCGGCGCCGGGTGCATGCGAAGGGGTGAGTTTTAAGCCTTAGGCTCCTCGGCAAAGTGCCAGAGGACGCCCGCGGGATCGAACACATAGGAAACGCGCAGGCCCCAGCTCTCCAACTTGGGCGGGCGGGGCGGCCCCACGTCGAAGCGCTCCGCAAGCGAAAGTGCCTCGATGTGACGCCACCACGCGTCGAGGTCTTCCACCAGCACGTGCATCATGAGGTTCTCCGCGAACTCCTTCACGTAAAATTCCTGCAGCAGGAAGGCGAAGCGCCCGAGCTGCATGTGCGCCATCTTCTCGCCGAGCGGCGTCGCCTCGAAGCCCAGGGCCTCATAGAAGCCCAGGCTGACGGCAAAATCCTTGGCCGGCAGGAATGGCCGCATGGTCAGGATGGTCGAGGCGAGGCTGTCTGGAAGCATGAACCAACCCTGAGACTGCGGCCGGGAGGTTCAGGATGCCCTTTGGTCAACCTCGGCTCAAGGGCCTTCGAACGGGCCGAACACCATGTCCGGGGCGCTGGTGTTGTGGCGCGAGGGCGCGAGGCGCCCGGCCCACAGATCGAGAACCGGCCCGCCGGAAAAATCCAGGATGTCGCCCTCCGCCCAGCCCTTCGCGCCGGGCGCGCGCCACGCCACCTGGGCCACGTCGGCATTGAAGGCGGTGACATACATGGAGCGCAAAGCGGCAAACGGGTGGCCCGTCACCGGCCCGTCCAGGCTCACATCCAGCACCATGGACTCGCGATCGAGCGCCGACAGCGCCAGGCGCGCCGAACCGCCGCCCGCGAACGCGAGGGTGAAGGTGCGGGTGGCCGGATCGAACGCGATCTCCTTCAGCTTCACCAGCGGCCGGCCCTCGGTTTCCACCGGCCCCAGCAGGAAGGACGAGCCATAGGCGGTGTTGGCGAGATGGGGCGGGGCCAGCGGGCGGGCGCGCCAATAGCCATCGGGCGGATAGAACACCAGCACCTCCTCGGCCCGCTCATCCCGCCGCACCCAGAGCTGCACCATGTGCAGCCCCTCGGTCGCCGTATCGCCCACCCGCACCGGCACGCTTGCCGGACGCCAGAAGGCCGGGAAGGTATAGCCGGTGAGCCAGAGGTCCGGCGTCTCGAAGAAGGTCACGCGCTTGGGCGCTGCGGGAAAGGCGGGATCGCCGCTCATGTCGCAGGCGGTCCAATTGGGCTCGGTGCGGTCGGCGACCAGGGCCCCAAGATAGGCGGGATGCACCGCCTGGATGCGAAAGCGGCGCACCTGCGGCGAGGCGAAGGTGAGCGCCACATTGTCCTTTTCCGCGCACAGCACCGGTTCGCTCTCGTTGCGCACCTCGACCGCGAGCGGCGGCGCCGAGGGGGATGGCGCGGCGGGCGACGACGCTGAGTGCGTCTGTGCCGAGGCGTGAGCGACCCCGACAGCCGACGCGGCGAGCACCGCGAGCAGCAGGGCAAGACCCGCTGGCAACCGGCGCAGGTGTTGGAGGTCCATGGGAGCGTTCGGGATCATCGAGAGTTCCGGCATGGACGCGTGGAAGGGCGTGGCGTGGAAGGGCGTGGCGCGGACGGCCCATCAAGCCCAACCCGCTTGTTCC
Organism: Roseixanthobacter psychrophilus; assembly: GCF_043195195.1. Classification (NCBI taxonomy): domain Bacteria; kingdom Pseudomonadati; phylum Pseudomonadota; class Alphaproteobacteria; order Hyphomicrobiales; family Xanthobacteraceae; genus Roseixanthobacter; species Roseixanthobacter psychrophilus. The sequence continues at coordinate 55,710 of NZ_JBAFWT010000013.1, read as the reverse complement.
GCACAAGCGCCCCGGCACGGCACGCGCGCCTTGGCACACAGACGTGATCGGCCCGCCCATTTGACGGCGGCGCCCGGCTCGCCCATCACAGCGCCATGACGTTCCGCGCCAGCATCCTGACCCTTTATCCCGAGATGTTCCCCGGCCCGCTCGGCCATGCCCTCGCCGGCAAGGCGCTGGCGTCCGGCCTTTGGGCGCTTGAGGCGATGCAGATCCGCGACCATGCCCGCGACAAGCATCGCTCGGTGGACGATACGCCCGCCGGCGGCGGCCCCGGCATGGTGATGCGCGCCGACGTGCTCGCCGCCGCCATCGATGCCGTCGCCCCGCAAGGCGATCCACGTCCCCGCCTGCTCATGACCCCGCGCGGCCGCCCGCTCACCCAGGCCCGCGTGCGCGACCTCTCCGCCGGTCCCGGCGCGGTGATCTTGTGCGGACGGTTCGAAGGGGTGGACGAACGCGTGATCGCGGCACGTCAATTGGAGGAGATTTGCGTCGGCGACGTGGTGCTTTCGGGCGGGGAGAGCGCGGCGCTGCTGCTGCTTGATGCCTGCGTGCGGCTCATTCCCGGCGTCATGGGCAAGATCGAGAGCGGCACCGACGAGAGCTTTTCCGCCGGCCTGCTGGAATATCCCCAATACACCCGCCCGCAGATCTTCGAGGGCGCGCCGATCCCCGAGGTTCTGGTCAGCGGCGATCATGCCCGCATCCGCGCCTGGCGCCGCTCGCAGGCGGTGAAGGCGACGCGCGCGCGCCGGCCGGACCTGCTCGGCCCGGACAATCCGGAGGGCATGTGAAGACTGCAGGATATGACGGGCGCGGGATGTGACGGGTGCGTGAACAAAGGGCATGACAGGCCGAGCGTTCTGCGGTATAGCCCCGCCGTCCCCCTAATTTAAAACGACACGATGTGGCGCCGGGACAATCGGCCCTCGGGCCGGCGGCGTTTGGCGACCGCATGAAAGTTGGTGACACATGAACATCATTCAGACCCTTGAAGCAGAACAGGCCGCCCGCCTCGCCGAAAAGCGGCCCACCCCCGACTTCCAGCCCGGCGATACCGTGATCGTCAATGTGAAGGTCGTGGAAGGCGAGCGCACCCGCGTGCAGGCCTATGAAGGCGTGGTGATCGCGCGCAACGGCGGCGGGCTCAACGAGAGCTTCACCGTCCGCAAGATTTCCTACGGCGAAGGCGTGGAACGCGTGTTCCCGGTCTATTCGCCGCTGATCGATTCCATCAAGCTGGTGCGTCGCGGCAAGGTGCGTCGCGCCAAGCTCTATTATCTGCGCGACCGTCGCGGCAAGTCCGCCCGTATCGCCGAGCGCACCGATCGCCGCGACGAGAGCGGCAAGAAGATCAAGGCCGCTTCCCCGAAGTGAGCCTGTGCCGGGCCTGAGGGTTCGGATCGCTTTTGAACGCCGTCGGGTTCGCCCGGCGGCGTTTTTTATTGGCCCCATGCGCACACGCCCCACCTCTCCCCGACGGGGAGAGGTCGACCGCGTAAGCGGGCGGGTGAGGGGTGACACGCTCTTGAAAGAAACGCCTCAGGCGGCCTCTGCGAGCAGAGCATCGAGCAGGCCGTCCGGGTCCGCCGCAAAGGCGAGGCGCACCCGCTCCAGCGCCGCCGCGCCGCCGCCACGGTGCCCGGCGCCACCCACGTGCAACCAGGTATCCGTAAGCAGATACGGCTCGCGCCCGCCCGCTCCATCCAGCAGATAGACCTCCCGCGTCCGCGCCTGCCGCATCTCGCCGAGCGTCAGGCGGCGGTAGAGGCGATGCCAGTTCTGCCCGCCGGTATCGAGGGTCAGCGGCGTGTCGGTGCCGAAATCGAGGGCGAAATCGGCGGTCGCGGCAAAGTCGAACACGCTGTAGCCGGGCCACAGGAACCAGCAGCCGAAGCGGTCCCCATGGCGCACCATGCCATAGGCCGGCTGCGCCGCCACCCGCGCGGCCAGATCGTCCCTGGCCAACGGCACAAGATCATGGTCGAGCAGCGCGAACACCTTGGGCGCGGTGGGCCGGATCAGATTGTGATAGATCCAGTTCAGCGCCACGCCGTGGCTGCGCGAGCCATTGGTGCTGAAGCGGCTCAGCGGCTCGCGCGGCAGCGGGCAATAAATGTGGCCGCGTTCCGCGCACAGCGCGGCAATCGCCACCCGCGCCTCAGCCTTGGTGGAATTATCGCACACCACGAGCTGGGCTCCCGGCACGAACCGCATCATGGCGTGCGACAGCAGGGCGATGGCCTCCGGCAGATTGAAGGCGATGGTGAAGGCCAGCGTGCCGCCGCGATGGGCGGCGAGCGCGCGCAGCACCTCCGTCTGACCGGCCGCACGGCAGCGGCGGTAGCTGAGATCCACGAGAATATTGCGGGCCCGCCGCGCGCGATGCATCAGCGGCGTCGCGCTCGCCCATTCCAGCAGTGAATAATCCCTCAGAGCTCGCATGGCACGGGGTTGTCGCGAGGATGCCGCCCAGCGTCAAGGCGGGTTGTGTAACCCATTGTCACAGCACAGCTTCCGTTTCGGAGAATCAGCCTCCGCTCCGGGGGCGCAGCAACATGCGCAGGCGCGCCGGGGCGGCGGCCACCCCAGCGTTCGCGCTGACGCCATAGAGGCGAACCTCGCCCGTGCCATCGGCCCTCGCAAATGTGCCGAGCGGGGCAAACCCTTCCGGCGCCTGCGCCAGGGCGGCGCGCAGCCGGACGTTCTGCGGCATCGCCTGGGCGGCCGGGGCGGTATCGAGCACGATGAAGCCGGCGCCGCTCGCCACCAGGGCCGCGCCATCCTCGGCCGGTGTAGCGAGGGTCCCCTGGGCCTGCGCCGGCAGCAGCCGGCGGACCGGAGCGACGAAGGCGGTGCGCGCGCGATCACGCTGGGCGATCGCGGCGATCAGCGCGCCCTCCCCCTTCGCGTCGGAGGCGACGAGAACGAGCGCCGTCCCCGCCTGCCGCTCCAATATGGCGCGGGCAGCGGGCTCCATGCCGATCGGCAGCTTCAGCAACGGGGTCAGCAATGCCGGCAGCGCCGCGAGCAGCAACACCAGCAGCACGACCAGGCCGGACAGGATCGGCCATCCCGTGATGATGAGGCCGATCAGCGACACGCCGCCATAGACCGCCAGCATCACCAGCGGCGCGAGGGCGGGCAGCAGATGACCGGCGTCGGGCGCGAGCGGCACCAGCAGGTTCCCCACGAGCAGGGCGCCGGACAGAGCCGCCAGGGTGGTGAACAGGTCGCTCGGCGTCTCGCTCCGCCGCCAAGCCGAGACGACGGCCGACACCGCCCCGAAGGCCGCGAGCGCGAGGATCAGCGGGGTCAGTCCCGCCACCAGCGCCGCGCCATAGAACGGCGCCGAGACGTGCAGGAACGCCGGCCCCCAGCCGCCCGCGAAATGGCCCGCCACAAGCGGATAAGTGCCGAGGACCCAGGGCCCGGCGAGCACCAGCATCAAGGCGTAGGGCAGAAAGAAGCGCGGGCGGCGCATCAGGTCGAGGCGGCGCCCGCACACGGCGGCGAGCGGCGGCAGCAGCGCCAGAACGATCATGGCAAAATCGGTGAGCATGGCCGCGCTGGCCAGAAGGCCGAAGCCGAGCGACCAGGCGAGGCTGCCGGTCCTCAGGTGACGCCAATAGGCGAGCGCGGCGAGGAGGGCCAACAGGGCCGCCGGCATGTCCAGCGACACCACCAGGAGCGCCGCGCGCAAGGGCGTCAGGGCCAGCAGCACCCCGCACACCGCGATGCCCGGCAGCGGCCCGAGCTGGCGCGCGACGAGGAAGCCCGCACTCACCGCCAGGACCGCGGCCATGAGGCAGGGCAGCACCAGGGCGGCCGGGGTCGAGGGAGAGGCCGCGAGAAACCACAAGCCCTCGATGACGTAATAAAGTGGCGGATTGGGCCCCAGCGCGACGCGCGGATACTGCAGGAAGAAGCTCTCGATGAAGGCGAACGGCGCGGGAAAGCCCGCGTGCGCATAATCGGCGAACATCAGGCCGGTGACATAATGGCCCGCCTCCTGCGCCTCGGTCGCGGAGAATTCCGCGACGAACGCGCCCGAGGCGCTTTGATACAGCGCCAGCACCACCATCAGCAAAGCTGCGAAAATGGCAAACAGCAGCGCCTGAAGGCCTGAGCCCACGAGGGCCCCGATCCGGTCGTCCCCGCCCGTGTGCGCCACGCAACCTCCCGCCTCACCAAGCCCCTTGCCTAAAGGCCACGGGCGCTTTCTAAAGTTCACAGGGGGCGCCGTCCATGCCCCATGGAACAAAGCCATGAGCGTAATCCGAACCTGGCTTGGAGGCTTCGCCTGGGGCGCCGTGTTCGGCGTGGCCGGCGCCACCACCGCCGGCATCATGCTGTTCCGCCCCGATGTCATCGAGCGCATCACCATGGAACGCCCGGCCGCGCCGGCCTCGCAGGCCGCATCCGCGCCCAAGGCCGCCCCGGCCCCTCCCCTCGGCACGCCCGCTGGAGCGCCCTCTGGCGCACCCTCTGCGGCCGCAGGGCCGCCCGCCGCCGCCCGCCCCTCCGAGATACGGCAAACCGCCGCGCCCCAAATATTCCCACCCCCGAATCCGGCACCGGCCCCCGCGCCGGCCCAGGCCCCCGCGCCGACCGTGGTGAAGGCGCCGCCCTTCATCGTCAATTCGCGCACCACCGCGGCCCTGGAGCAGGTGTTTTCCCCGCCCCGTGCCTTCGCGCGCAATGACGCCCTGGTGGTGCGCGGGCGCAACATGAATTCCGAACCGGTCGAGTTCATCGTGCGGATCGACGATGCCGCGTCGAGCAATTGGACCACCCGCTTCAACAGGCTCGATACTCTGCCGCCCGGGCCGTTCGAGGTCCGCGTGCCGTTCGAAAGCCTCATGACCCCCGACAAGACGGAGCTGGATATCGGCGCCATCTCCCGTATCGTCCTGTTCTCGCAGAAAGGCGTGCTCGACATCGACGCCGCGCAGATCGAGACGAAGAAATGAGCGTGGCGGATCTTCCGGCCCTCGCGCATCCTTTGACCCGTACCCCCGCGTTGACGGTGGGCTTGACCTTGCCGCACCTTAAGCTGATGCATAAGGCAGGTGCGGCGTACGTCGCCCCATGCGCCCTTTCGCGCAATAACCCTTCGACAAGGGGAGCCCGACCTCAGGCCGGCGCGACTTTTTCAGACGGCTCCAGCCACGGACCTCAATGGCCAGCGATCTAACCTTGCGCATCGTGATCGTCGATGAGAGCCCCGTGCGCGCGGCCATCCTCAGCGAGGGGCTGCGCGAGGCCGGCTATGTCAATGTGCTGCGCGTCGAGGGCCACAAGAACCTGCTGGAACGCATCTATGCCATCGATCCGGACGTGATCCTGATCGACCTCGAAGACCCGAGCCGTGACACCATCGAGCAGATGTTCCAGATGAGCCGCGAGGTGAAGCGCCCGGTCGCCATGTTCGTGGACCAGTCGGACGGGAAGACCATTGAGGAAGCGATTGCCGCCGGCGTGGCCTCCTATGTGGTGGACGGGCTGCGCAAGGACCGGGTGAAGCCGATACTGGAAACCACCATCTCGCGCTTTCGCGCCTTCGCCCGCCTCAAGGAGGAACTGGAGGAGGCCAAGAGCCAGCTTGAGGAACGCAAGCTGGTGGACCGCGCCAAGCTGATTCTCATGAAGATGAAGAATATCGACGAGCAGGCGGCCTATAGCCTGATGCGTCGCACCGCCATGAACGAGAAGAAGCGGATGGTGGACATCGCCCAGTCCGTCATCACCGCCGCGGAGATGTTGCGATGAGACGCCTCGCCATGGGGTTCATTCCCCTCACCGACGCCGCCGTGCTGATCGCCGCCGCCGAGCGCGGCTTCTCCATGGCCGAGGGGTTGGAGATCGATCTCCACAAGGAAGTCTCCTGGGCCAATATCCGCGACAAGGTGAATGTCGGCCTGCTGGACGGTGCCCACATGCTGGGCCCGCTGGCGATCGCCTCCTCGCTCGGGCTCGGCCATGTCCGGGTGCCGCTGGTGGTGCCGTTCGCGCTCAATCTCAACGGCAGCGCCCTCACCATCGCCAAGGATGTCTATGCCGCGATGGGAGACACCGGCATCGATCTGTCCACCGCGCTGGGCGCTGCGCGCGCGCTCGGCCGGGTGGTGGCGCTGCGGCGCGCAGCGGGGCGCGAGCCCTTGATCTTCGCCTCGGTGTACAGCTTCTCCACCCATACCTATCTGGTGCGCAATTTCCTCAAGGCCGGCGGCGTGGACCCGGACCGCGACGTCCGGCTGGTGGTGATCCCGCCCCCCTTCATGGCGGAGAGCCTGCGCAACGGGCTGGTGCATGGCTTCTGCGTCGGCAGCCCCTGGAACAGCGTGGCGGTGGATGCCGATGTGGGCCGCATCGCCGTGCTCGGCGCGGAAATCTTCGGCTGGGTGCCGGAAAAGGTGCTGGGCGTGCACGCCCGCTTCGCCAATACCGAATCCGACGTGCTGCATCGCCTGGTGCGGGCGCTCTACGCCGCCGCGCGCTGGTGCGAGGACCCCGCCAACCATGAGGATCTCGCGCGCCTGCTGGGCGAGCCGCGCCATCTCTCCCTGCCCGCCGACGTGCTGCGCCGGACCCTGGACGGGCGGCTCCACACCGCGCCCGGCGGCCCGCTGCGGGCGCACGACGATTATCTGGTGCTGCATCGCGACGGCGCCAACCGCCCCGAGCCGAACCATGCGCTCTGGCTCTACAGCCAGATCGTCGAGGCCCACCAGGGGGAATGGGCGCCGGACGCGGCGCGCGAGGCCATGTCGGTCTACCGGCCGGATATCTTCGACCAGGCGGTCGGCGTGCCACCCGCCCCGCACGGCGCCGAGCCGGATTGCGTCGCAACCCAGCTCGGCCCGCCATTCGACGCCGCGCGCTTCCTCGCCACCGGCGAATGACCCCAGCGGCTGAGGAGCCTCGATCATCGGCGCTGGGTCCAGGCCCGCGCGGCGTTAAAGCCAAACCCGCGCGGCCCCGGTCGAGGACCGGTGCCGTTGGGATGAGGCGCGCGGCGCAGGCCGCTTACACCTCCCCGTGGGTCAGCTTGCCGTTCATGAGCGTGAGGTCGATCCGCGTCGCGGCGATGGCGTGCACCGGGCCATCGAAGATGTTCTTCTCCAGCACCACGAGGTCGGCCATCTTGCCCACCTCCAGCGAGCCGATCTTGTCGTCCATGCGGATCTGATAGGCCGCGCCAAGGGTATTGGCATGGACCGCCTGGGCGAGCGTCAGGCGCTCGGCGGCCGGTTCGAGCACCGGATTGCTCGCCGCGCCGATGAGCTGGCGCGTCACCGCGATCTGGATCGAATCGAGCGGCTTGAAGGTGGAGAAATAGCCGGCCGCGGGCCAGTCGGTGCCGAAGGAGATGCGCCCTCCCGCCTCAAGCTGGGATCGCGGGCGATAGATGCGCTGCTGGCGTGCCCCGTAGCGATCCTTGAGGATCTCGGTGGTGTCGGGATCGGCGGACATCCAATTGGCGGAGAACTGGCCGATGACCCCGAGCTTGCCGAAGCGGGGAATATCCGCGTCGTCCACATAGACCAGATGCGCGATGGTGTGCCGGCGCTGGCGCTGCGGATTGGCGGCGATCGCCTGCTCGATGGCGTCGAGGGCGGCCCGCGTCGTTCCCTCGCCGCACGCATGCACGTGGACGTCGAACCCGGCCTTGTCGACGGCGCCGATCAGGCGCGTCCACTCATCGCGGGAGAACGGCGAGCCGCCGGTGAAATCCGGCCGGTCCGCATAGGGCTCCAGCAGCCATGCGGTATAGCCTTCCTGCGTGCCGTCGCCGATGATCTTCACCACGGCGATCTGCACCAGTTCGGAGGCGACCTTGGCGCGCATCTCCTCCAGCGCCGCCACCGTGCCCTCGACGGGCGGAGACTTCACGAGATAGGAGCCGACCACCCGGAACGGCAGGGCGCCGCGTGCCTCAAGGTCGGTATAGAGTTTGAGGATCGCGCTCTGGTCGCTCCCCACCGGCGGCACGCCGGCATCGAAGATCGCGGTGATGCCCGCCGCGCTCGCCTTCGGCAGCCAGCCTTCCGCAAGCTTGCCGAACGCGACCGGAGAGATCGGCTCGATGGCGTTCACCAGCGCGAGCACCGCATTCACCTCCAGCGCATAGCCGGTGGGATGCCCGTCCTTGTCGCGCACGTAATAGCTGAAGCGCGGAATCGGGTCGGGCGTATCCTTGGTGACCCGCGCCACTTCCAGCGCCTTGCTGTTCACCCACAGGCTGTGGCCGTCGATGGCGAAGAAGAAGGCGGGACGGTCGGGAATGATCTTGTCCAGTTCCTGCCGCGTCGGCCCCTCTGGCGGGAACATGTCGACGCGCCAGCCGAAGCCCCGGATGTTGCCCGTGGGGTTCTCGCGCGCGTAGCGGGCGATGGCCGCGAGCGCCTCATCCTTGGTGGGCACCTGGAGATCGATGCCGGAGGTGAGGAATGCCCCGAGGAACGGGTGGATATGGCCCTCCACGAACCCCGGCATCACCAGCCGACCGTTCAGCTCCACCACCTTGGTCCCGGCGCCCTTGAGCTTGTCGATCTCGCCGGTGGTCCCCACGGCGGCGATGGTCTTGCCCCGCACCGCCAAAGCTTCTGCCCAGGGCTGCGCGGGATTTTGCGTATAGATCTTTCCGCCCCGCAGGATGATGTCCGCATCCCCGGTCGCGGCCAAAGCGGAGAGGGGCGCGGCCGAGGCCGCCGCCGTGCAGGCGAGGGTTCCGCCCACGAATCCCCGCCGGGAGAGCCGCAGCGGCGCGCGCGGCGCTGCCTCAGCCGCTGTGGCGAAGGCGCCCAAGGCTTCGTTCAGGCTGCAATTGATACACATTCTTCGCGTCTCCTCCCGTACGTTCCGACGGCTTTCGGGCCATGGTGCCGAACGCGCGGCGGGATCTCAAGCGGCGCCGCCGACCTGCCGCATCGGTTGGCACATGCTGCGTATACGCGCATGCAAAATGAGCACCCCTCTCAAGAGCAGATTTTTCGCCCCAGATTTCTCTCAATATTTTCAGCAAGATGAGAGGAAATCCCAAGTTGGCACGAGACTTGAATAGATGAATTCCAGATGCGGACAATGATGTTCGTGTCGCCAAATTCGTCCCACCGCAGGGACCTTCAGCAAAGCCGCTGACACCGATGGCCATCCGCCGTCGCGTTGTCTGCGGCTTTTTTCGTTTCTGCGCCTTGTCCGATGTCCACGAGAGGGAAATCAGAATGACCGACGCTTTCACCGCCCGGCCCGGCCAGCCCGTCGCCCGCCAGGACGACCAGCCCTCTTCGCCGGCGCGCCGCTCGCTGCTGAAAAGCAGCGCGGCCGCCCTGGGCGCGGCGGCCCTGTTCGAGGCGGCGAAGGTCGCCTTCCCGGGCGGCGTGCCCTCCGCCCATGCGGCGGCGCCGGAGACCACCAAGGCGGTGCTTGGCTATATCGCGCTGATGGACGCCTCGCCCCTGGTGATCGCCAAGGAGAAGGGCCTGTTCGCGAAATACGGCGTGCCCGACGTGGAGGTGGTGAAGCAGGCCTCCTGGGGCGCGACGCGCGACAATCTCGTGCTCGGCGGCGCGGCCAACGGCATCGACGGCGCCCATATCCTGACCCCGATGCCCTATCTCATCTCCACCGGCAAGGTCACGCAGAACAACGTGCCGACCCCCATGTACATCCTCGCCCGGCTCAATCTGGATGCGCAGGCCATCTCGGTCTCCAACGAATACAAGGACCTCAAAGTCACTGCCGACGCCTCCGCGTTAAAGAGCGTATTTGCCCAGAAGAAGGCCGAGGGCAAGGAAGTAAAGATCGCCATGACCTTTCCAGGCGGCACCCACGATCTGTGGATCCGCTATTGGATGGCCGCCGCCGGCATCGATCCCGACAAGGACGTTTCCACCATCGTGGTGCCGCCGCCGCAGATGGTGGCGAACATGAAGGTGGGCAACATGGACGCCTTCTGCGTCGGCGAGCCTTGGAACGAGCAGCTCGTCAACCAGGGCATCGGCTTCACCGCCTGCACCACAGGCGAGATCTGGAAGAACCATCCCGAGAAGGCGCTCGGCATGCGCGCCGACTTCGTCGACAAGAATCCCAATGCCACCAAGGCCATCGTGATGGCGGTGCTGGAAGCCCAGCAATGGTGCGACAAGATGGAGAACAAGCAGGAGCTGGCCGAGATCGTCGGCAAGCGCCAGTGGTTCAACGTGCCCGTCGCCGACATCATCGGCCGGCTGAAAGGCGACATCAATTACGGCAACGGCCGGGTGGTGAAGGGTTCCGACCAATACATGAAGTTCTGGAAGGATCATGCCTCCTACCCGTTCAAGAGCCATGACGCCTGGTTCGTCACCGAGGATATCCGCTGGGGCAAGTTCGAGCCGTCCATCGATATTTCCGCGCTGGTCGACAAGGTGAACCGTGAGGACATCTGGCGCGCGGCGGCGAAGGACCTTTCGGTTCCGGCGGCCGAGATCCCGACCTCCACCTCGCGCGGCACGGAAACCTTCTTCGACGGCAAGATCTTCGATCCGGCGAACCCGACCGCCTATCTCAAGAGCCTCGGCATCAAGCGCGTCGAAGTCTGAGCCGCCGCCGCATCCGCGCCGTCCGGGCGCGGATGCCCTCGCCCTGCACGATGAACAGACCTCAAAACGGGAGCTTTTGCCCCATGTCCGTCACCGCTCTCAAGGAAACGACGCCGGCCCCGAAGCGCCCGGCGGCCGAAGTGGTCCGCCTCGCGCGCCCACGCCCGCCGGCCAAGACGCGCCTTCGCACGTGGGCGACGGGCGCCGCCGTGAATGTCCTTCCGCCGCTGGTGATGACCGTGCTGCTGCTCCTTTTGTGGGAATTGCTGTGCTCCGGTCCCGGCGCCACCTTGCCGCCGCCGAGCCGCATCTGGGCCGACAGCAAGGATCTGATCGTGGATCCCTTCTTCGTCGCCGGGCCGCAGGATATCGGGCTCGGCCTGCGGGTGCTGGTGTCGCTCCAGCGGGTCGCGGTGGGCTTCGGCCTTGCCGCCGTGGTGGGCATATTGATCGGCGCGGTGATCGGCCAGTCCATCTGGGCCATGCGCGGGCTCGACCCGATCTTCCAGATGCTGCGCACCGTGCCGCCGCTCGCCTGGCTGCCCCTGGCGCTGGCCGCCTTCCGCGACAGCAGCCCCTCGGCCATTTTCGTGATCTTCATCACCGCCATCTGGCCGATCATCATCAATACGGCGGTCGGCATTCGCAATATTCCGCAAGACTATCGCAACGTGGCGCTGGTTCTGCGGCTGAACCCAATCGAATTCTTCTGGAAGATCATGCTGCCGTCTGCGGCGCCCTACATCTTCACCGGCCTGCGCATCGGCATCGGCCTCTCCTGGCTCGCCATCGTGGCGGCGGAAATGCTCACTGGCGGCGTCGGCATCGGCTTCTTCATCTGGGATGCGTGGAACTCGTCGCGCCTGTCCGACATCATCGTGGCCCTGGTCTATATCGGCGTCGTGGGCTTCGTCCTCGACCGTCTCGTGGCCGCTGTGGGTGGTTTTGTCACCCGCGGTACCGCGGCATCCTGAAGGAGGCTCCCCATGTCCGCCTATCTCGAACTGAGCCAGATCGGTAAGACGTTTTCCCGCGGCGCCGCCAGCACGGAGGTGCTGAAGGACGTGTCGCTCGACATCGCCAAGGGTGAATATCTCTCCATCATCGGCCATTCCGGCTGCGGCAAGTCCACCTTGCTGAACATCGTCGCCGGCCTCACCACCGCCACCTCCGGCGGCGTGATCCTGGACGGGCGGGAAGTGAACGCCCCCGGCCCCGACCGTGCGGTCGTATTCCAGAACCATTCGCTGCTGCCGTGGCTGACCGTCTACGACAATGTCCGCCTCGCGGTGGACAAGGTGTTCTCCGGCACCAAGTCGCGCGCCGAGCGCAACGAATGGACCCTGCACAATCTTGAACTGGTGCAGATGGCCCACGCCAAGGACAAACGCCCGGCGGAAGTGTCCGGCGGCATGAAGCAGCGGGTCGGCATCGCCCGCGCGCTCTCCATGCAGCCCAAGGTGCTGCTGCTGGACGAGCCGTTCGGCGCGCTGGACGCGCTCACCCGCGCCCATCTGCAAGACAGCGTAATGCAGATCCATGCGGCGCTGGGCAATACCATCCTCATGATTACCCATGACGTGGACGAGGCGGTGCTGCTCTCCGACCGCATCGTCATGATGACCAACGGCCCCTCCGCCCGCATCGGCGAGGTGCTCAGCGTGGATCTCGCCCGCCCCCGCCGGCGGCTGGAGCTGGTGGCGAACCCCACCTATCTCAAGGCCCGCGAAGCGGTGCTGAAATTCCTCCACGAGCGGCATCGCTTCGTGGAAGCGGCCTGAGCGGAGGACGCCCCCATGACCCCCACCCAGATCACGCTGATCCAATCCTCCTTCGCCAAGGTGGCGCCCATCTCCGAGCAGGCTGCGGCGCTGTTCTACGCCCGCCTGTTCGAAACCACGCCGCAAGTGAAGCCCCTGTTCAAGGGCGACATCACGGAGCAGGGCCGCAAGCTGATGGCGACCCTCGCCATCGTCGTGAAGGGCCTGTCCAACCTGGAAGCGGTGGTCCCCGCCGCCCAGTCGCTGGCCCGTCGCCACGTCGGGTATGGAGTTGAGGCGGCCCATTATCCGCCGGTCGGCGCGGCGCTGCTCTGGACGCTGGAACAGGGCCTCGGCGCCGATTTCACGCCCGAGGTGCGGGACGCCTGGAGCGAGGCCTATGGCCTGCTCTCCTCGGTCATGATCGCCGCCGCGGCGGAAGCGGCGGCGCAGGCTGCGGCCGAGTGACAATCATGGGCGCCTTCATCCCCTTCCCCGCACATCGCCTCCCCCTGGAGGAGAGCGCTCTTCACCTCTCCCCCACGGGGAGAGGTCGACTGCGCAGCAGGCGGGTGAGGGGGCTCGGGCGCGTCGAAACGCGGGAAAACACGCCCCTCACCCTGACCCTCTCCCCCGCGGGGAGAGGGGGCTTCCCTCTGCATCTCTCCACCCTGGAAAGGCGCGCCCTTCCCCTCTCCCCGTCGGGGAGAGGGGGCTTCTCCCTGCATCGCGCGCGCCCCTCAAGGGGAGAAGAAGCTCATGACTGAAACCCTCGTCATCGTCGGTAACGGCATGGCCGCCGCCAAGCTCTGCGAGGAGCTGGCGCAGCGGGCGCTGGGGCGCTACGCCGTCGCGGTCGTCGGCGCGGAGCCGCAGCTCGCCTATAACCGCGTGCTGCTGTCCGATGTGCTCGCCGGCAAGATCGCGGTGGCCGACGCGCAATTGAAGCCGGCCGCCTGGTGGCGCGACCGGGGCGTCACGCTGCTCTACGGAAATCCCGCAACCGCCATCGACCGTGCGACGAACACCATCGCGCTCGCGGACGGCGCCCGCCTGCCCTACCAGCATTTGGTGCTCGCCACCGGCTCCCATCCCATCCGCCTGCCGGTGCCGGGCATGGACCTGCCCGGCGTGCGCACGTTCCGCGATCTCGCGGACGTCGCGGCCCTGATGGATGCGGCGAAGCCGGGAACCCGCGCCGTGGTCATCGGCGGCGGGCTGCTGGGCCTGGAAGCGGCCAGCGGCATGGCCGGCGCCGGTGCGAAGACCACCCTCGTCCATCTCATGGACCGGCTGATGGAACGCCAGCTCGACGCGCGCGCCGGCGCCCTGCTGCGGCAGGCGGTGGAAGCGCGCGGCATCGAAGTGGTGCTCGAAGCCTCCACCGCCCGCGTGGAAGGCACCGACCATGTCACCGGCCTGCGGCTCGCCGACGGCCGGCTGATCCCCGCCGACATCGTGGTGGTGGCCTGCGGCGTCCGGCCCAATGCGGACCTTGCCCGCGCCGCCGGCCTTGCCTGCAATCGCGGCGTGCTGGTGGACGATACGCTGACGAGCGATGATCCCGCGATCCACGCCATGGGCGAATGCGCCGAGCATCGCGCCGCCGTCTACGGCCTCGTGGCACCGGCCTATGAGCAGGCCCGCGTGCTCGCCCGCCGCTTTGCCGGCGAGGCCGCGCTTTATACCGGCAGCTCGGTCTCGACCAATCTCAAGGTTTCGGGCGTGCACGTCTTCTCCGCCGGAGATGTCACCGGCGGGCCGGGCACCGAGGACATCCTCCTCACCGATCGGGCGCTCGGTCTTTACCGGCGGCTGATCGTGAAGGACGGGCTGCTGATCGGCGCCGTCTTCTACGGCGATACGGCCGACGGCCTGTTCTATCTCGACCTCATCACGAACCGCACCCCGATCGCGGCCCTGCGCGCGGACCTCGCCTTCGGGCCGGTCGCGCGCGATGCCGCGGCCTGAGGAGAAGAAACCATGGGCGGCGATTTCACCATCGACCAGAAGCGCTATCTCGAAGGCTTCGTTTCGGGGGCCCAGGTGGCCCGCGTCGCGCGCGTGCCGGGCGCCGGCCCTGCCGCGCCTGCCGCCGACCCCACCGGCCCGGATGCCGCCAGCCACACGGCCATGGCCCGCACCGAGGCCGAGGGCAAGAAGCTCACGCCCGAGGAAAAAGCCAAGCGCGAGGAAATGGGCCTCGACAGCTATGCCCGCATGAAGGAGGCCGCCCAGGCCGGTGAATTCCCCAAGGGGCAGGACATCCTGCGCTGGAAATACAATGGCCTGTTCTATGTCGCCCCGGCGCAGGACAGCTTCATGTGCCGCATGCGCATGCCCAACGGCATCCTGACCCATTGGCAATTCCGGGGCATCGCCGATATCGCCCGCGACCATGGTGGCGGCTATTGCGACGTCACCACCCGCGCCAATCTGCAAATCCGCGAGATCCCGGCCGCCGACGGCGTGATTTTGCTGGAAAAGCTGGTGGACCTCGGCCTCACGGCACGCGGCACCGGCGGCGACAATATCCGCAACGTGACGGGCACGCCCACCGCCGGCATCGACCCGCAGGAATTGCTCGACACCCGCCCCTATGCGCGGGAGTGGCACCATTACATTCTCAACACCCGCGCCATGTATGGCCTGCCGCGCAAGTTCAACGTGGCGTTCGACGGTGCCGGACGCATCGGCGCGCTGGAGGACACCAACGACATCGGCTTCCAGGCGGTGGAAGTGCGCGAGGGCTTTGGCGTGGAGCCGGGCGTGTGGTTCCGCCTCGCGCTCGGCGGCATCACCGGCCACAAGGATTTCGCCCGCGACACCGGGGTGATCCTGGAGCCCAAGGACGCGACCCGCGTGGCGGACGCCATCGTGCGCGTGTTCATCGACAGCGGCGACCGCACCGACCGCAAGAAGGCGCGGCTGAAATATGTGCTCGACGCCTGGGGCTTCGAGAAATTCCTTCTCGCCGTGGAAGAGAAGCTCGGCCAAAAGCTGCTGCGCCTCCCCGCCGAAGCCGTGCTGCCGCGCCCGCAGGCGGACCGCATGGCCCATCTCGGCGTGCATCCCCAGAAGCAGGCGGGGCTGAACTGGATCGGCATCGGCCTGCCGGTCGGCCGCATCACGGCGTCGCAGATGCACGCCCTCGCCGATCTCGCGGTGCGCCTGGGCGATGGCGATTTGCGCCTGACGGTGTGGCAGAACCTGCTGCTGTCCGGCGTGCCCGATGCCCGAGTGGACGAGGCCAAAGCCGCCATCGCGGGCATCGGCCTCACGGCGGAAGCGAGCGCTTTGCAGGCCGGCATCGTCGCCTGTACCGGCTCGAAAGGCTGTCGCTTCGCCGCCGCCGACACCAAGGGCACGGCTCTCGCCATCGGCGCCCATTGCGGCCCGCGCGTGGCCCTGAGCGAGCCGGTGAACATCCATGTCACCGGCTGCCACAACAGTTGCGCCCAGCATTATATCGGCGACATCGGCCTGATCGGCGCGCGCGTCGCCCTCAATGAGGAGGGCGATACGGTGGACGGCTATCACCTGCTGGTGGGCGGCGGGTTCGGCACCGATGCCGCCATCGCCGAGGAGCTGTTCCGCGATGTGAAGGCGGAAGAGGTGCCGGTGCTGGTGGAGAAGCTGCTGAAAACCTGGCTCGCCCATCGCACGGCCGGCGAGCCGTTCGCCGCCTTCACCCGCCGCACGGATGCGGAAAAGCTGAAATCCCTCGTCGCTGCGGAGCCCGCGGAATGACCCTCCAGACCCGCCCGCCCCAAACCGCGCCAAACGCCGTGGTGCCCTTCCTGCCGGAGAGCGCGCCCTTCACGCCCGAGCAGCGCTCCTGGCTGAACGGCTTCTTCGCCGGTGTGTTCTCCTCGGATGCCGGCGCCACCAGCCTCTCCCCGGCTGAGAGCGCGGCCCTGCTCGCCGGCGCAGGCCCGGCGGGGGAGGAAGATGACGGCGCCCCCTGGCATGACGCCGCCCTGCCGCTCGACGAACGCATGGCGCTCGCCGAGGGAAAACCCCTGCCCCGCCGCATGATGGCGGCCATGGCGCAGCAGGATTGCGGCCAGTGCGGCTATCTCTGCGAGAGCTATTCCAAGGCTATCGCCACGGGCGAGGAGACCAAGCTCAATCTGTGCGCGCCGGGGGGCAAGGAAACCCTACGCATGCTCAAGCAGCTCGCCGCCGAACGGGACGCCGCGCCCGCCCCGGCCCCTGCTGCTTCTGCGGCGGTGGCGCCGCCCCCTTCCGCCGCCCGCGCCGCGCCCCTCGGCACGCGGGAGAACCCCGGCGAAGTCGTGTTCCTCGGCCGCTCCCGGCTGAACAAGGCAGGCTCGGAAAAGGAGACCTGGCATGTCGAGTTCGACCTTGCGGGCTCCGGCATCGATTATCGCGCGGGCGACAGCTTCGGCCTGTTCCCGGTGAATGATCCAGAGCTGGTGGATGCGGTGCTGGCCGCGCTCCATGCGCCGGCAGATTTCCCCATCAATGAGAAGACCTTGCACGACGTGCTGGCGCGCGAAGTGTGCCTCGGCGCGGCGCCCGATGCGCTGTTTCATTTGATCTCCTACATCACCGGCGGCGCGCGCAAGACCAAGGCGAAGGCGCTGGCGGCGGGAGAAGATCCCGACGGCGATGCCGCGACCCTCGACGTGCTGGCGGCGTTGGAGAAATTTCCCGGCATCCGGCCCGATCCGGAAGCCCTCATCGAATGCCTGGAGCCGCTCCAGCCGCGGCTGTATTCCATCTCGTCGAGCCCGCTGGCCACCCCCGGCCGGCTGTCCCTGACGGTGGATGCGGTGCGCTATGCGGTGGGCTCCCGCACGCGCCACGGGGTCGCCTCCACCTTCCTCGGCGGACGGGTGCCGGAGGGCACGCGGCTGAAGGCCTATATTCAGAAGGCGCACGGCTTCGCGCTGCCGCAGGATGCCGCCAAGGGCGTCATCATGGTGGGGCCGGGCACCGGCATCGCCCCGTTCCGCGCCTTCCTGCACGAGCGCATGGCCGCCAAGGCGCCCGGCAAGAACTGGCTGTTCTTCGGCCATCAGCGCCGCGAGAGCGATTTCTTCTATGAGGAGGAATTGGTGGGCCTGCAGGCGGCCGGCTGCCTGACGCGGCTCGAAACCGCCTGGTCGCGCGACGGCGCCGAGAAAATCTATGTGCAGGACCGCATTCGCGAGCATGGCGCGGAGCTGTGGGCATGGTTCCAGGAGGGCGCGCATTTCTACATCTGCGGCGATGCCAAGCGCATGGCGAAAGATGTGGAACTCGCGCTCGCCGATGTCGCTTCGCAGCACGGCGGCATGGATCTCGAGAAAGCCCGCGCCTTCATCGCCGAGTTGAAGAAAGCCGGACGCTATCAGGCGGACGTCTATTGAGAGGCGGCCGGACATGAATGCTCTTCCCTCCGCCCCCGCGATCGCCACCACCTGCCCCTATTGCGGCGTCGGCTGCGGCGTGAAGGCGACCCCGGATGGACAGGGCGGCGCGCTGATCGCCGGGGATCAGGCGCATCCCGCCAATCTCGGCCGCCTGTGCTCCAAGGGCGCGGCGCTGGGCGAAACGCTGGACCGCGACACCCGCCTGCTGCATCCCATGATGCGCGGCGCCGACGGCACGCTTGCGCGCACGCACTGGAATGATGCCCTCGACCGGATCGCGGAGCAGTTCCGCGCCATCCGCGCCGCGCACGGGCCGCAGGCGGTGGCCTTCTATCTCTCCGGCCAATTGCTGAGCGAGGATTATTACGCCGCCAACAAGCTGGCCAAGGGCTTCCTGGGCACGGCCAATGTGGATACCAATTCGCGCCTGTGCATGGCCTCCTCGGTCGCCGGCCACAAGCGCGCGTTCGGCTCGGACACGGTGCCGGGCTGCTATGAGGATCTGGACGCGGCCGACCTCATCATTCTCACCGGCGCCAACAGCGCCTGGTGCCATCCGGTGCTGTTTCGCCGCATGGTGGCGGCGCGGGCCGCGCGGGGCACCCGCCTGGTGGTCATCGATCCGCGCCGCACCGCCACGGGAGATGAGGCCGATCTGTTCCTGCCGATCGCCCATGGCACCGATGCCGCGCTGTTTTCCGGCCTGCTGGTGCATCTCGCCGACACCGGCGCGCTCGACCAAGATTATATCGATGCCCACACCGAGGGCTTTGCCGAGACGCTCGCGCAGGCCCGCGCGGCAACTCCGGACCGTGCCGCCACCGCCGCCGCGACCGGGCTCGAACCGGAGGCGGTCGCCGAATTCTTCGCCCTGTTCCGCGCCACGCCGCGCGTGGTCACCTGCTATTCCCAGGGCGTGAACCAATCGGCGGTGGGCACCGATAAGGTGAATGCCATCCTCAATTGCCATCTGGCGAGCGGGCGCATCGGCAAGCCGGGCATGGGGCCGTTCTCGCTCACCGGCCAGCCCAACGCCATGGGCGGGCGCGAGGTGGGCGGGCTCGCCAACCAGCTTGCCGCCCACATGGGCTTTTCCCCCGCCGAGGTGGACCGGGTGCGCCGGTTCTGGGACGCGCCCGCCATCGCCACCGCCGAGGGGCTGAAGGCGGTCGAGATGTTCGACGCCATCGCGCGCGGCGAGATCAAGGCGCTCTGGGTCATGGGCACCAATCCGGCCGTGAGCCTGCCCCAGGCGGGCGAGGTGCGCGCGGCGCTGGCCAAGCTGGACCTGTTCGTGCTGTCGGAAAACGTGGTGGGCAACGATACCGCCGCCTGCGCGCCCCATGTGCTGCTGCCCGCCGCCGCTTGGGGCGAGAAGGACGGCACGGTGACCAATTCCGAGCGGCGCATCTCGCGCCAGCGCGCGTTCCTCGCCCTGCCCGGCGCGGTGCGGCCGGATTGGTGGGCGCTCGCGCAAGTCGCGGCGCGGCTCGGCCATGGCCGCGCCTTCGCCTGGCAAGGCCCAGCCGATATCTTCCGCGAGCATGCCGCCCTCTCCGGCTTTGAGAATGGAGGCACGCGCGATTTCGATATTTCCGGCCTCGCGACCTTGAGCGACGCCGACTATGAAAGCCTCGCCCCGGTGCAATGGCCGGTGCCGCAGGGCACGCGGGAGGGCCGCGCGCGGCTGTTCGCCGACGGGGGCTTCTTCACGCCCAACCGGCGCGCGCGCTTCCGCGCCCCGCTGCCCACCGCGCCCGCCCCGCGCGCCGATTATCCGTTCCTGCTCAATACCGGGCGGGTGCGCGACCAATGGCACACCATGACCCGCACCGGGCTCAGCCCGCGCCTCGCCGGCCATGTCAAGGCGCCGTTCGTCGGCGTTCACCCCGCCGATGCCTGCGCGCTGGGGCTTGAGGAGGGCGCTCTGGCGCGGGTATCCTCCGCTCATGGCACGGCGGTGCTGGAAGTCCGCATCGATGCCGGCCAGCCCATCGGCACCCTGTTCGCGCCGATCCATTGGAGCGATGCCAATGCCTCGCACGGTGTCGTCGGGGCGCTGGTGCACAAGCGCACCGATCCCCATTCCGGCCAGCCCGATCTGAAAGCGACCCCGGCCACCCTTGCGCCGGTCCCGGTGCGCGGGCGCGGCTATCTGCTGGCGCGCAGCCTGCCGCAATTGCCTTTGCCGGAGGGCACGTGGTGGGCGCGGGCGAGGCTGGAAGGCGGCTTCGGCTGGCGGCTGGCCGGCGCGGCGGAGCCGCAGGACTGGGCGGCCTGGGTGGAGCGCCTCGGCCTGCCGGTGGACCGCGCTGAACTGATGGACCTGCCCGGCGGGCAGTATCGCACCGCCGCCTTCGATGCGGCGGGCCGGCTCGTCTTCGCGCTGCTGATGGGTCCGCCCGATGCCCCGCAGGCCTGGGATGCGCTGGCCGGCCTGCTGGGGGATGAGGCGGTATCGCCCGAAGACCGGCGCATCCTGCTCTCCGGCCGGCGGGCCGGGGCGCGCGGCGCCTGCGGGCCGCTGGTCTGCTCCTGCTTCGGCGTGCCGCGCGGCGCCATCACCGAGGCCATCGCCGCCGGCGATCGCGACGCCGCAGCCATCGGCGCCCGGCTCAAGGCCGGCACCAATTGCGGCTCCTGCCTGCCGGAACTTCGCCAGATCCTCCAGGAGGTCCTGGTCCCCGCCTGATCAGGTGCCCGCCTGAGCCGACGACCCCCTGAAACGAAAAAGGCCGGGCAAACCGCCCGGCCTCGATCACACGGTCCGATCGGCGGATCAGTCCGCCGCCGGCTCCTTCTCGCCCTTGGCGCGCTCGATGCCTTCGAGGATCAGCGCCTTGGCTTCGCCCACATCGCCCCAGCGCACGATCTTGACCCATTTGTTGGGTTCGAGATCCTTGTAATGGGTGAAGAAGTGCTCGATCTGCTGGAGCGTGATGTCCGGCAGGTCGGAATAATTGATCACCTTGTCGTAGCGCTTGGTGAGCTTGTGGGCCGGCACGGCGATGATCTTCTCGTCGAAGCCGCCCTCGTCCTCCATCAGCAGCACGCCCACGGGGCGCACGGCGATGACCGCGCCCGGCACGATGGCGCGGGTATTGGCAACCAGCACGTCGCAGGGATCGCCGTCGCCGGAGAGGGTGTGGGGGATGAAGCCGTAGTTTCCGGGATACCGCATGGCGGTATAAAGGAAGCGATCGACGAACAGGGTGCCGGAAGCCTTGTCCATCTCATACTTGATGGGCTCACCGCCGATCGGCACCTCGATCACAACATTGACTTCTTCGGGCGGATTCTTGCCGATCTTGATGGCGTCGATGCGCATGTGGCCACTCACTTGAAGCTATGGATCTCGCGCCCTGAACGGACGGCGCGGCTACCGCTGCCAAGCGAAGGCGACTTTGTCCAGGGTTTTCGTACCGAAGCGCTCGATGGAGGCTGCGACCGGTTGCCCACCGAGCGATTCGTAGAAGCCCACCGCGCCGGCATTGTCCTTCAGCGCCCAGACAACGAGGCCATTCAGCCCGGCAAGGGTCAGATCCCGCCGCGCGGCGGAAAACAGGCGCTGGCCGAAGCCAAGGCCCTGATAGACCGGCTTGAGATAGATTTCGTAGATCTCCCCGCCATAAGGCAGGTTCTTGGCGCGGTTGCCGCCGTAATTGGTGTAGCCCACCACGCCCTCGCCGGCGATCAGCACGGAAACGCGGCTGCCTCGGCCGATGGCCTGTTCCCACCACGCGGGGCCGCGCCGCTCCACCATCCGCTCCAGCTCCAGGCCGGGGATGAGGCCGCGATAGACTGAACGCCAAGCGCTGTCATGAACGTCCGCGATGGCGGGGGCGTCCTGGGGCTTCGCGCGACGTATCTCGATGAGGCCCGTACTCATGGGGTGATTGGAGCAAACCTCGGCCTCCGCTTCAAGTGGCCTTGTTGTCACGAATCGGCGCCCTCCACTTTTTGTCGGTCGCCTTTTGCGCGCGTCCTGGTTCAACCCCACCGCCGAGTGCGCTAGGAAGGAACATCGAACCGCGCGCCTCCCGCGCCGGGCGTGCCAGCGCGAGACGCGATGTTCCGCTTCCTGTTCCGCTTCTTCGGCTTCTGGGTCCTGGCCGGCGGCTTTGTCGCTTTGGTGGTGGATGGAACCCGCTCCATCGCATCCAGCCGGCTGATCCTCACCTCGACCCAGGATGCCTGGACCGCCCTGTCTCCCACCACCTTCGCCGCCGCGCAGGCCAAGATCGCCGCCCTTTCGCCACTCGCCTGGAGCGATGCGGCGGTGCCGGTGCTGGGGTTGCCGCTGTTCCTGCTGCTCGCCATCGTCGGCTTTGCCTTGCTCGCCCTCGGCCGGGTGCGCCAGCGCTCCCGCTTCCTGGCAAACTGACACTTGGCGTCGGGCGCAGCCTGCCCCCTCGCGAAAACGGCCCGCACACCCCATATTGGGCATCGAGACGTGCGAGCCCGTGCCGGGCGAGCTGCGGGCGCAAGGTCAGCCCGGCTCGTTCCAGGCGGTCGCGACGGCCTCCTTCACCCATTGAGCGCCCGGCGCCCGCCCTGTGAGGCGCGGTGCGGCGCAGACGAGGAGCCGCCATGTTCTGGTCGAAAAAGTCGCTGAACCTTCCCTCCCCCACCGAGGCCCTGCCGGGCCGCGCCGAGCCGCTGGCGACCGCGCGGGAGCATTTCGTCAATCACAAGCCCTTGAAGGGCCCCTATCCCGAAGGCCTGGAGACCGCGGTATTCGCGCTCGGCTGTTTCTGGGGCGCGGAGCGCAAATTCTGGCAGGTGCCGGGCGTCTATGTCACCGCCGTCGGCTATGTGGCCGGCGCCACGCCCAATGCCACCTATCAGGAAGTCTGCACCGGCCGCACCGGCCACACCGAAGGCGTGCTGGTGGTCTATGACCCCGCGAAGGTCAGCTTCGCGGACTTGCTGAAGGTGTTCTGGGAGAGCCACGACCCCACCCAGGGCATGCGCCAGGGCAATGATATCGGCACCCAATACCGCTCCGGCATCTATGTCACCGACCAGGCGCGACAGGCGCAGGCGGAAGCCTCCAAGGCGGCGTATGAGGAAGCTCTGAAAGCCAAGGGATTTGGCCCCATCACCACCGAGATCGGCGATGCCGGCCCGTTCTTCTTCGCCGAAGAGGATCACCAGCAATATCTCGCCAAGAACCCCGCGGGCTATTGCGGGCTTGGCGGCACCGGCGTCTCGTGCCCGATCGGCCTCACCGCCGCCGCCGAATAAAGCTTGCGCGACATGACGTAGGGGCGGCGCCCCGGATCTGATGTTCCGGGGCGCCGCGCCTCTTTCCAAACGCCGGAGCCGCGTTTAAGCGGAGGGGCCTCTGAAGGAGCGTTCCATGGCCTTCGTCATCCCCGCCCCCGCCGTTCCAAGCCTTGCCGTTGCGGGATCGCAAGATCTCTTCCCGGTCCATCGCATCTATTGCGTCGGGCGCAATTTCGCCGACCACGCCATCGAGATGGGGCACGACCCCAATCGCGAGCCGCCCTTCTTCTTCCAGAAGAACCCGGACAATCTGATCCCGAGCGGTTCCACCATCCCCTATCCCAAGCGCACTGCCGACCTGCATTTCGAGGTCGAGATGGTGGTGGCGCTCAAGGGCGGCGGCGAGGACGTGCCGGTCAGCGAGGCCTTGGACCTCGTGTATGGCTATGGCGTCGGCCTCGACCTGACCCGCCGCGACCTGCAGGGCGAAGCCAAGAAGCTGGGCCGGCCGTGGGAAGTGGGCAAGGCGTTCGAACAATCCGCCCCCTGCTCCGCTCTGGTGCCGGCCGACCGCATCGGTCATCCCGATGCCGGCCGGGTGTGGCTGAGCGTCAACGGCAAGCTGCGGCAGGAGGGCGACCTCAACCAGATGATCTGGAAGGTGCCGGAAATGATCGCCACCCTCTCCACCCTGTTCCGCCTGGAGCCGGGCGACCTGATCTTCGCCGGCACCCCGGCGGGTGTTGGCCCCACCGTCTCCGGCGACGTGCTGGAAGGCGGCGTCGATGGCGTCGCGGGCATCAGCCTCACCATCGCCTGAGCGGGCGCGGCGCGGGATCTGTCTTGGATCCCGCTTGGCCACCCCTCCGGCCCGACCTCTCCCCGAGGGGGAGAGGTCGCCCGCTTGCGGGCGGGTGAGGGGGCAAGTGCGCACCCCTCCGGAGGGACAAAAACTTCGGTATGACGAAGTTCGCCGGAACTTGCCGAACATTGCGCGTCAAAGGCAATGTTCTTGCGTTCTCCACGCGGTTCTTCTTCGCCCGCGGGCCTGTTTCACGTGAAACACAAAGCCTGTGAGCGCCGCCGGGCCGCTCAGCCCTTCTTGGTGAGCAGCTTCTTCGGCCGACGCTGGCGCGCCACGTCGAACAGGGAAAAAGTCCTGTTCACATAATTGGTTACGCCGGACATGGCATCGATATGGTTGCGCAGGTCCGGCGTCATCTCCGCCTCCACCATGCGGATCGGGCGCGAGGGGTCCACGGTCTCGAAACGGGCATAGAACAAGGGTTCTCCCCGCTTGATGACAATGTCTTTTTTCGGCTCGAACCACTCGAAGGCCCACATGAGCTGGCGCGGCCAGTTCTCGATCGGGAAGCGACCGCTAATCAGCACCCCCGGCAGCGGATTGGGCCGGTAATGATTGAACGGCGGGAGCTGGTTGATGTAGATCGGCTCGTCGGCAACAAACACATAGGGCGTCATGAGCTGCAGGATCGGCCGCTCCGGATGCCGCCATTCCTTTGCCGAGACGAGGCTGATCATCTGCCCGAGGTGCTTTGCCCGGATGTTTGACTGATCCCCGGCCGCGTTTACCAGGCTCGGCACGCGGGTCTTCTCGTCCACATGGAATCGCAGATGCATGTCGATCGGCGAGACCACTTCGAACAGGCGCGCGTCATGGTCGATGACGGCCGGGCAATAGCGCACGGACTTGGGGTGCCGGACCGCCTGCTCCTCCCGCACCACCTTGCGCGGCGCCTCCCAGATGAAGGTGCCCTTGTTCTGGTCGAACAGCCACCCCACTTCCGCAACCCGGCTCGGAAGCCGCACCGCGCGCCCAAACAACTTCATCATCGTGCGTCCCGAAAACCCAGATCTTGAGGTCTAAGCACAAATCGGTTCCTTGAAAAGCAGGCGCTACCGCGCGCCGGCACGATCAGGGCGCTGGCCTTATTGGTGCCATGCTCGCGGCAGCATAAACACCCTCACGGCCCGCACCGACGCATCGGCCCCAGGAGTACCAGATGGCAGCTGAAGCGGGCAAAGCGCTTTCTTCCAAGGACGCCAAGGCGCGCGGCGCCGCGCGCTTCCTGTTCAGCGTGCTCAGCTTCGCGATGGCCCCCGCCGGCATTGGCATCGGCCTGCGCGTGTTCGGCCACTTGACGCTGCGCGCCTCGTTGGGCTGGGCCATGCTGTGTTATCCGTTGATCCTCGTTGCCGCAGTGATCCTCGGAGTGTCGGTCATGTTCCGTCCGGCCGCCGGTTCGCTGATGCCGGAAGAACCGCGCCCCATCACCGAAGCTGAAGCCGAAAACGTGCAGGATCCGATCATCGGCTGAGCTGCCGGTCGGTGTCGTCTTTGAGCACGAGATGCGGCGAACCGCCCCAAGCCGCTTGCGATTGGAACAGAAGCATGGCTGCGTCGTCCTTTACAGCGGACGCCGGCGGCGGCGTGCGCACGTCTGTCTCCACTCCAGACCGTTCGAGACCCGCCATGAAGCTGTTCGAGTGTCAGAACTGTCGAAATCCCGTGTTCTTCGACAATACGGTGTGCATGAATTGCGGCCATCGCCTGGGCTACCTGCCGGAACGGCACACCATATCGGCGGTGGAACCGGATGACGGCACGGCCTGGACCGCGCTCGCCGACCGCAGCCGCCCCTATCTGTTCTGCGACAATGCCCAATATGACGCCTGCAACTGGTTGATCCCGGCGGATGCCGGCCGCACCACCTGCGAAGCATGCCGCCATAATCGCACGGTGCCGGACCTCTCGATCCCGGAGAACCTGGTGCGCTGGCGCAAGATGGAAATGGCCAAGCACCATCTGTTCTATTCCCTTCTGCGCTGGGGCCTGCCGATGCCCGACCGTACGGAAGAGCCGGAAAGCGGCCTCGCCTTCGACTTTCTCGCCGACGTAACCATGCCGAGCGGCGACCAGGAACGCGTGCTCACGGGCCACGACAATGGTGTCATCACCATCAATATCGCCGAGGCGGACGATGCCGAGCGCGAATTGCGCCGCACGAGCATGAAGGAGCCGTACCGGACCCTGCTGGGCCATTTCCGTCATGAGGTCGGGCATTATTACTGGGATCGGCTGGTCCGCGACGGTCAGAAGCTGGACGCGTGCCGCGCCATATTCGGCGACGACCGCCAGGATTACGGCGCCGCCCTCCAACGCCATTACGACAACGGCCCCCCGGCCGGATGGCAGGATGCCTTCATCAGTTCCTATGCCACCGCCCATCCGTGGGAGGATTTCGCCGAGACCTGGGCGCATTACCTCCATATGGTGGACGCGCTGGAAACCGCAGGGGCCTTCGGCATCAAGCTTCAGCCAAAGGTGCGCAAGAACGCCGGGCTTGCTCTTAATGTGGACTTCAAGCCCTATCAGGCGAGCGATGCGGCAGAACTGGTCGAAGCTTTCGTGCCGCTGACCGTGGCCGTGAACTCAATCAATCGGTCTATGGGGCAACCCGACCTCTACCCGTTCGTACTCTCGCTTCCGGTGACGCAAAAGCTGCAGTTCATCCATGAACTGGTGGCAGGCGCGGAGCGGCTGTCCGCACCCGCGCCGCAGGGCAGCGGAGCGATGGCGAGCATCGCCGAACAGGCAAGCTGAAAAAGAAATGCCCCGCTCTCCGGGGGGAAGAGAGCGGGGCCTTGGGGGTCACCGTTGGGGGACGGTGATATCCTGAGAACGCGGGCCAGCAAATCGGGTTCCACCGATTTCAGAATTTTTTCGTTTCCTTCGTCCGACCCGAAAAGGCTCAGTTCAGGCTGGCGCGCTTGGCCTTGGCCATACGCGCCTTGGAGGTCGTCTTGACCGCGGAGAGCGCGGGATCCTGCGCGGCATCGGGGGCGCGCATCGGCGCAACCTTTTGTGCAAGAGCAGCCTGGGCGCGGATCTGCCGCAGCACCGGCGTCAAAAGTTGGTGGGCCAGCGCGAGGCCTGCCGCAACGTCCTCTTCCGAGGCGCCTTCCTGAACGAAATTGAGCTTGGCGCGCAGAGCCCGCTCAAGGTGGTCGACATCGTCGCGATGCTTCCCTGCGACCATCTCCGCCCCAAGGAGGCGGATCAGATTGAGCAGAGCCGCGAGGGTAACCTTCGTAACGGCATCGATATTGGTTTGATCGGGCATATGCCCCTCCATGAGAAGACCCGAATTCCGTCCTTGGCGTGCCTACCTCACCGGCACCACTATCCTCCCATCGTGCGCGTTCCGCACGAAAAGTTTCGTTACCGGGTCTCCTGCGACGCACTCCTGGGTAGCAGGCTGGCGCGAAACTGCCCCAACTCGCAGTGGCGGGTCACGCAGCAGCAGGCTATTTACCGGCAATATTCGGGGGTACGCATGAGCGTTACGGAACGGGCATTGGTGTTCTACAGCGGCGTCGACATCGCCGCCCCATGGGCGGAGGCGCTGCGGGCCCACATGCCCGACCTCGACGTGCGCATTGCACCGGATACCGGCGACCCTGCGGAAGTCCGCTACACCCTCGTTTGGAAGCCTCCGCACGGATTTTTCCAGCAATTTCCGAATCTTGAGCTGGTGGTGAACCTCGGCGCCGGGGTCGATGCCCTGGTGGCGCGGGACGATCTGCCGGATGTGCCCATCACCCGCGTTTCCGACCCCGACATGGGGCGAATGATGGCCTCCTTTGTCCTGTTCGCGGTGTTACGCCACGCCCGAAACATACCCACCTTCGAGCGGGCCCAGAAAGAGCACCGCTGGCACTACGTCCATCCCCGCACGGCCGACGAGATTACAGTCGGAGTGCTTGGCCTCGGCGAACTCGGCGCCATGGCGGCGCAGGAAGTCGCGCGCCAAGGCTTCAACGTGCGCGGCTGGTCGCGCTCGCCGAAGGATCTGCCCGGCATCACCTGCTTCCACGGCATCGATTCGCTGGAATCTTTCCTTGGGGAATGCGAGATCTTGGTGGTGATGCTGCCGCTCACCGGCGAAACCCGGGGCCTTATCGACGAAAAACGCCTGTCCCAACTCCCGCATGGCGCGAAATTCATCAATGTTGCGCGCGGCCCGATCGTCGACGAGCCGGCCCTGATTGCCGCGCTCCAATCGGGCCAGATCGGCGAAGCGACGCTCGACGTGTTCGCCCACGAGCCGCTGCCGCCGGAAAGCCCACTATGGGCCATGGATAACGTACTGATCACGCCGCACTTGGCGTCCATCGCCATTCCCAAGTCGGCGGCGGCGCAGATCGCCGAGAACATCCGCCGCGTGCGCGAGGGGCGCGAGGTGCTGAATCGGGTCGATCCGAGCCTTGGATATTGACCGCCGCATGCGCGAGGCGCCGCCATTTTTTGCGGGCGCCTCGCGTCTTTCAAAGACCGGCCGCGCGAAATCAGACCTTCAGGCGCGCGGCGTGCCAGGCGACATGGTCGGCCATGAAACTGGAAATGAAATAATAGGAATGGTCATACCCCTCGCGCATATGCAGCGTGAGGGGGATGCCGGCCGTGGCGCAGGCCGCTTGCAGCAGCCAGGGCCGCAGGCCGTCCTCCAGAAAGCTGTCCGCCGCGCCCTGGTCCACCAGGAATTCAGCAAAGCGGTGGCCATCCTTGATCAGGGCGCAGGTGTCATAGGCGCGCCACGCGGCCTCGTCAGGGCCAAGATATTTCTCGAAGGCCGGCCGCGACCATCCCGCATCCATGGGATGGACGATGGGGGCGAAGGCTGAGCAGCTTTTGAACCGGCCGGGAGTCTTCAGGGCTAGCGTCAGGGCGCCGTGCCCGCCCATGGAATGACCGAAGATGCCCTGGCGGGCCATATCGGCCGGAAAATTCGCCGCGATGAGAGCGGGAAGTTCCTCGCCCACATAGGACGCCATGCGGTAATTTGCGGCGTAAGGCGGCTCGGTCGCATCCACATAGAAGCCGGCGCCGCAACCAAACTGCCAATTGTCCGGCTCGTCCGGCACATCGGGGCCGCGCGGGGAGGTGTCAGGGCATACGATCATGATGCCGTGCTCGGCGGCGGCGCGGCGATATTCGCCCTTCTCCATCACATTGGCATGGGTGCAGGTGAGGCCGGAGAGATACCACAGCACGGGCACGGGACCCTGTTCCGCCTGTGGCGGAACATAGACCGCGAAGGTCATGGGGCATTTGGTTTCCACTGAGGCATGGCGATAGACACCCTGCACCCCGCCGAACGCCTTCGCCCGCGAGAGAGTTTCCATCAAAACAGCACCACCGAGCGGATCGACGTGCCCGCATGCATCAGGTCGAAGGCGGTGTTGATCTCTTCGAGCGGCATGGTGTGGGTGATCAGGGGGTCGATCTGGATCTTCCCCTCCATGTACCAGTCGACGATCTTGGGCACGTCGGTGCGGCCCCGCGCGCCGCCGAAGGCCGAGCCGCGCCAATTGCGCCCGGTGACCAATTGGAACGGCCGGGTGGAGATTTCCGCCCCCGCCGGCGCCACGCCGATGACGATGGAGGTGCCCCAGCCGCGATGGCAGCATTCCAGCGCCTGGCGCATCACATCCACATTGCCGGTGCAGTCGAAGGAGAAATCGGCGCCGCCGTCGGTCAGGTCCTGGATGGCGGAGACCACCTTGTCGGTCCCCACGTCGCGCGGGTTGACGAAATGGGTCATGCCGAACCGCTTCGCCATCTCCACCTTGGCGGGATTGATGTCGACGCCGATGATCTTGTCGGCGCCCACCATGCGGGCGCCCTGGATGACGTTGAGGCCGATGCCGCCGAGGCCGAACACCACCACGTTCGCGCCCGGCCACACCTTGCCGGTATAGACCACCGCGCCGATGCCGGTGGTGACCCCGCAGCCGATGTAGCAGATCTTGTCGAACGGGGCATCCTCGCGCACCTTCGCGAGCGCGATCTCCGGCAGGACAGTGAAGTTGGAGAAGGTCGAGCAGCCCATGTAATGGAAAATCTCGCCGCCATCGCAGGAGAAGCGGCTGGTGCGGTCGGGCATCAGGCCCTGCCCCTGGGTCGCGCGGATCGAGGTGCACAGGTTCGAGCGCTGCGAGAGGCATGTCTTGCACTGGCGGCATTCCGGCGTGTAGAGCGGAATCACATGGTCGCCGACCTTCAGCGAGGTCACGCCCGCGCCCAGCTCGCGCACGATGCCCGCGCCCTCATGACCGAGAATAGCCGGGAACTTGCCCTCGGAATCGAGCCCGTCCAACGTATAGGCGTCGGTGTGGCATACGCCGGTGGCCATGATTTCCACCAGCACCTCGCCCGCCTTGGGGCCGCCGATCTCGATGGTCTCGATGGTGAGGGGCTTCTTGGCTTCCCAGGCGACCGCAGCGCGCGTCTTCATGGCGTTCTCCGAGAGATGGATGCCCGCCGCGCGGGCCTGCGCTCCTATAGCTTCCTTCTTTCCGACAGGGAATCGCGTTTGCGACACGCCGTGCCGCCTTCGGGAAAGCAGATCCGCCTACCCCTTCTTCATGGCGAAGCGCTTCAGTCCCTCGGCCATGACGAGATAGCCGACCACCAGCAAAGCGAGGCCACCCAACATGGCCGGCGGCAGCAGGGCGAAGCCGAACCAGGCGCCGAACGGCGTAAAGGGCAGCGCCATCGCCACCAGCAGCGCGCCGAGGGAAGAGCCGGCAAGCAGGGGGTGGGGCAGGTCCGCCCAAGGGCGCGCCCGGGTTCGGATAATGAAGATGACGAGGATCTGCGTCGCCATGGATTCCAGGAACCAGGCGGTGCGGAACGCCTCGGGCGTCGCGTTGAACAGGAAGATCAGACCGCCGAAGGTGAGCAGGTCGAACACCGAGGACAGCGGCCCCATAATGGCCGCGAACCGCACCAATCCCGACATGTCCCATACCTGCGGCCGCGCCAGTGCCTCGGCCCGCACCCGATCGAACGGGATGCCGATCTCCGAGAGATCGTAAAGCAGGTTGTTGAGCAGAATCTGGGTCGGCAGCATGGGCAGGAACGGCAAGAACAGGGACGCCGCCGCCATGGAGAGCATGTTCCCGAAATTGGAACTGGCCGCCATCCGCACATATTTGAGGATGTTGACGAAGGTGCGCCGCCCCTCCTCCACCCCGTCGGCCACCACGCCGAGATCGCTTTCCAGCAGGATCATGTCCGCCGCCGCCTGGGCGACCCCGGTGGCACCCGCCACGGAAAGCCCGATATCGGCGGCCTTTAGGCCTGGCGCATCATTGATGCCATCGCCGAGGAAGCCGACCACCGCGCCCCGCGCCTGCAGCGCCTTGACGATGCGCGACTTCTGATCCGGCGACAGGCGGCCGTAGGCGTCCACCTTCCGCACCCGCACCGCGAGCGCCGCATCGCTGAGGGTCGCGACATCGGCGCCGGACAAAACCTCGTCGGCATTCAACCCGACCAGCCCGGCAAGGCGCTTGACGACCACCGGATCGTCGCCGGAGAGGATTTTCAGCCGCACGCCAGCCGCCGCGAGCCGCGCGATGGCGGCGGCTGCGGTGGCCTTGGGAGGATCCGCGAAGGCGCACAGACCCTCGAATACCAGGCCGATTTCATCGGCCACGGTAAAGTCGCTCGGCGCACCGCCCCAGGGCTTTGAGGCCACCGCCACCGCCCGCAGGCCATCTCCCGCCAGAGCCTGCACCAGCGCATGCGCCCGCCCCTGGGCGGTCTCGTCCAGCGGAGCCCCGTCGCGTCGCATGGTGCAGAGTTTCAGCACCGCCTCGGGCGCACCCTTTACGATCACACGCCGGCCTTCCGGCCCGTTCGCCAACACCGAACCGATGCGGCGGGAGAAGTCGAAGGCGTGCACCTCTTCCAACGTCCAGCCCGTCGCCGCATCCGGGCGACATTCCAGCAGAGCGGCGTCGAGCGCTCCGCGATCACCGCCGAGGCGGGCCGCAAGCGCCGCGAGCGTGGCGGCGCGCGGGTCTTCGGCGCCGGAGGGATCAAGGCTTTTTGCCAGCGTGATGTGGGCTTCGGTGAGCGTGCCGGTCTTGTCCGTACACAGCACGTTCATGGCGCCGAGGTCATGGATCGCCGCCAGGCGCTTCACGATCACCTTGCGCGCCGCCATGCGCAGGGCCCCGCGCGACAGAGTCACGGTGGTGATCATGGGCAGCAGCTCGGGCGTCAGGCCCACCGCAAGCGCCACCGCGAACATGAGGGATTCCAGCACCGGCCGGCCGAACAGCATGTGCGCTGTCAACACCAGCAATACCAAAGCCAGGGTCAGGCGCGCTGTCAAAAGCCCGAAGGCATGCAGATCCCGCTGGAACGGCGATGGGGTCTGCACCTCCGCGAGTGCTGACGCGGCTTCACCGAACAGGCTGTCGCGGCCGGTGCGGACCACCAGCGCCAAAGCCTCCCCGGTCTGCGCCACGGCGCCGCGAAACACCGCATTGTCGGCTTCCCCCGCCAGGGAAGAGGCGACGATGCCCGGCTGTTTGCGCACCGGATAGGGCTCGCCGGTCAGAGCTGCTTCATCGCAAGTGAAGGCATTTGCCTCCAGCACCCGCGCATCGGCCGGGATGATGTCGCCGGCGCGGATGCGCACCAGGTCGCCCGGCACCAAATCTGCGACGAACACATCGCAAAATGCGCCGTCGCGCCGGGCTTCCGCCTTCACGGCGACCGAGCAGCGCAGCATCTCGGCGGCTTTCAGCGCCTGACCTTCCTGTACCGTGTCGAGAATAATGGAGAGACTGAGGATGGCGAGGATGATGGTCCCGCCCACCGCATCTCCGGTCGCCACCGAGACCGCGCCGGCCGCCAGCAGGATCAGCGAGAGCGGCTCCAGCAGCCGCCGTATCACGGCACGGACCGCACCGATCTTCTTGGGCTGGCTGTCCGAATTGGCACCGAAGCGGGCACGCCGCTCTTCGACCTGGGCTGCACTCAAGCCGTCCGCCGTGCAGCCAAGGCCGCTCAGCATGGCATCGACGGACAGGCTCCAGAACGGTTTTTCCTGTGAAGCCATGGCGTCCCGGAACCCCCTCGCCCGTCAGGCAACGATGTGGAAGCCCGCGTCCGCATAAACCACAGAACCGGTGAGCGGCGCCCCCGCCTCGCTCACCAGGAACGCCGCCACCTTGCCAATCTGCTCGGTGCTGACAAGGTGTTTGGCCGGGGTGCGGGTCCGCACCTTGTCAAGCAATTCGTCGAAGCGATCGATACCGGACGCGGCGCGGGTCTGGACTGGGCCTGCGGAGAGAGCATGGACGCGGATGCCAGCCTCCGCGAGGTCGGCGGCGAGATAGCGCACGGTGGATTCCAGCGCCGCCTTCACGGGACCCATGAGATTGTAATTGTCCACCACCCGCTCGCTGCCGAAGAAGCTCACGGTCTGGAGCGAACCGCCGGTCTTCATCAGCGGCAGGGCGAGCTTGGCCATGCGGATGAAGGAATGGCACGACACGTCCATGGCCATGGCGAAGCCCTCGGCGGAACAGTTCACCAAGCTTGTGTGCAGGTCCTCGCGCGGGGCGAACGCAATGGAATGGAACACGAAATCCAGGCTTCCCCATTGCCGGTCGATGGTGGCGAACACCTCCTCCAGTTGGCCCGGAATGCGCACGTCACACGGCACGATGATGGACGCCTCCAGGGTCTCCGCCAGCGGCCGCACATAGGGGATCGCCTTCTCGTTGAGATAGGTCACCGCCAGCTCGGCACCCGCGGCATGGAAGGCGCGGGCGCAGCCGTGGGCGATGCTCTCGGCATTGGCGATGCCGACCACGAGGCCGCGCTTTCCCGTGAGGTCGACAACGGCACTCATCGCACGGGCTCCAGACGCTGGATGATGTGGACCGCCTCGTCGGCGATCACCTGTTCCTCGTCGGTGGGAATGACGAAGACCTGAACCTTGCTGTCGAGGGTGGAGATCAGCGCCGCGTTGGCGGCATTGCTCTCGGGGTCGAGCTTCATGCCGAGCCAGCCGAGATGCGCGGCAACAGCGCTGCGGATCGCACCCTGGTGCTCGCCGATGCCAGCGGTGAAGACGAAGCCGTCGAGCCCGCCCAGCGTATTGGCCAGCGCCGCCGTTTCCCGGGCGATGCGGAAGGCGAAAAGTTCGATCGCCTCGCGCGCTTCCTCCGCATGGGAGGCGAGCAGGGCCCGGGTATCGCCGCTGATGTCGGAAACGCCCAGCAGGCCGGAGCGGTGGTAGAGAATGTCCTCCACCTCTTCGAGCGGACGCTTCTCCTGCTTCAGCATGTGGATCACCACGCCCGGATCCAATGTCCCGCAGCGGGTGGACATGGGAATGCCGTCGAGGGTCGAGAAGCCCATGGAGGTGTCGCGACTGATACCGCCGGCCAGCGCGCACAGGCTGGCGCCGCTGCCGAGATGGGCCACCACCACCCGGCCGCCACAGGTGGGATCGTGCCGCCCGAGCTGGCCGGCAATGTATTTGTAGGACAGGCCATGGAAGCCATAGCGCTTGATGCCAGCGTCGAACATCGCGCGCGGCAGGGCGAAGCGGCGCACGACATCGGCCTGGGTGCGATGGAAGGCGGTGTCGAATGAGGCCACTTGAGGCAGGTCCGGGCGCAGGTGATGCAGCGCCCGGATGAGACGTACGCTCTGCGGCTGGTGCAACGGCGCGAGCGGCGTGAGGGCGCAGATGGCCTCGAAGGCCTCGTGGTCCACAAGCACAGGGCCACCGAAATGGTCGCCGCCGTGCACCACCCGGTGGCCGACGGCCGTGAGGCCGGCCACGCCGAAATGCTCCACCAGCCAGCGGAGCGTCTCGTCGATCACTTCGCGCAGATCCTCGGTGACGGCGGACATCAGCGGAATGTCGGTCACCTGCCCACCCTCGC
Source organism: Roseixanthobacter psychrophilus (assembly GCF_043195195.1). Classification (NCBI taxonomy): domain Bacteria; kingdom Pseudomonadati; phylum Pseudomonadota; class Alphaproteobacteria; order Hyphomicrobiales; family Xanthobacteraceae; genus Roseixanthobacter; species Roseixanthobacter psychrophilus. The sequence goes on along the minus strand of NZ_JBAFWT010000013.1, from coordinate 20,967 downwards.
TGACGCTCAGCGTCAGGGGCGTGTGGTGCAGGTCGATGATGCCCTTGCCGAGCCGGCGGGCATGGTCGTCCGCCACCGCGAACAGGCCGAGCTTCAAGGTGGACGAGCCCGGATTGAAGGTCAGGAGGATATGGTCACTCACACCGTCACCCCATCGAGATGGGGTTGGCCGGCGACCGAGAGTTTTGCCAGAGCCACCGAGGCGAGACGCACCTTCAGCGAATCCGACCGGCTGGTGAGGATGATCGGTACCCGCGCCCCGAGCACAAGCCCCGCCGCATCGGCGCCGGCCAGATAGATCAATTGCTTGGCAAGCATGTTGCCCGCCTCCAGATTGGGCACCAGCAGAATGTCCGGCTGCCCGGCGACGGGGGAGACGATCTGCTTGATGTGCGCGGCGTCGAGGCTGATAGCATTGTCGAAGGCGAGCGGCCCGTCGACCTTTGCGCCGGTAATCTGCCCGCGCGCCGCCATCACGGTAAGCGCCGCCGCATCGAGTGTCGCCGGCATGTCCGGATTCACCGTCTCCACCGCCGCCAGAACCGCGACCAGCGGCTCGGGAATGCCAAGGCGGTGCAGCAGGTCGATGGCATTCTGGCAGATGTCGCGCTTGTGCTGCAGCGTTGGTGCGATGTTGATGGCCGCGTCGGTGACGATCAGCGGCTTGGGATAAGACGGCACGTCGAGGGCATAGACGTGGCTGATGCGCCGCTCGGTGCGCAGGCCGGAGCCGGAGGCGACCACGGCACCCAGCAGTTCGTCGGTATGCAGGCTGCCCTTCATGAGCGCCGCGCATTCCCCCGATGTGGCGAGTTCGACTCCGCGCATGGCCGCGGCATGGCTGTGTTCCACGGATACGATGCGCAGACCGGCAAGGGAAACGCCGGCCTTCTCGGCGGCCGCGCGGATCTTGTGCTCGGGGCCGATGAGGACAGGTTCGATCAGGCCTTCGTCGCGCGCCTCGACCGCCGCCTGGATGGCTTCCGTGCTGCAGGGATGGACCACGCCGACGATCATGGGCGGCAGGGAACGGGCACGCTGGACGAATTCGGAATAACGCTCGCCGCCCCGCAGCAGCACTTCCGGCACCGCCATGCGCGGCAGGGAGAGCTTCTCCGCGGGCGCGATCACGGTGGCTGTGCCGGTGAGCACGTCGGCGCCGGTCTGATTGGTGCAGCGCGTGTCGAACAGGACGATGCGCTTCTCCGGCTTTTTCTCCAGCACCGTCACGGTGGCGGTGATGGTATCGCCGGGGGCCACAGGCTTGCGGAAATGCAGGTCCTGCGCGAGGTAGATCGTGCCCGGCCCCGGAAGCTGCGTCCCAAGCAAGGTCGAGATCAGCCCCCCGGTCCACATGCCGTGGATCACCACGTGGCCGAAGATGTCGGTGGCGGCATAGGCTTTGTCGAGATGGGCCGGGTTCACGTCGCCCGAGACGGCGGCAAACAGCTCGATGTCCTCATTCGTGACCATTCGCGTGAGCGAGGCGCAATCACCCACGTTCAACTCGTCGAACGTGCGGTTCAATAGCAGGGGCGCGTTCATTTGGCTCTCACGCTTGCAGGACATAGGTGCCGGGAGCGTCGGCGAGCGCAGGATAGCCCGCACCCGGCGCCCCCATGGGCGGAGGAGACACAAGGCCCGGCGAGGACTGGCGGGCGAGCCAGCCCTGCCACGCGGGCCACCAGGACCCGGCCTCCGGCACCGTGTCGGCGAACCATTCGTCGGGTCCGAGGCAGGTGTCCATGGAGGCCTTGTGGCGGAGGCGGAATTGACGGTGCGGATGGCCCGGCTCGCTGACGATGCCGGCATTATGCCCGCCGCTGGTCAGCGCGAAGGTGATGTCGGTGTCGGCGAGGTAGTGGATCTTATAGACCGAGCGCCATGGGGCAATATGGTCGCGTTCCGTGCCGACGACGAAAATCGGCACCCGGATGTCCTGGATCGCGATCGGATGGCCGTTCACCACGTAGCGGCCGGACGCGAGGTCGTTGTTCAGGAACAGCTTGCGCAGATAATCCGAATGCATCTTGTAGGGCATGCGGGTGGCATCTGCATTCCAGGCCATCAGGTCGTTCATGGGATAGCGCTCACCCATGAGATAATCGTGCACCATGCGGGACCAAACGAGGTCGTTCGACTTCAACAACTGGAAGGCGCCGGCCATCTGGCTCGAATCCAGATAGCCGCGGTCCCACATCATGTCCTCCAGCAGGGCAACCTGGCTATGGTCGATGAACAGTTCCAGCTCGCCCGGCTCGGTGAAGTCGGTCTGGGCGGCGAACAGAGTCATGGAGGCGAGGCGAGCATCGTCTGCGTCCGCCATCGCGGCTGCCGCGACCGTGAGCAGCGTGCCGCCGAGGCAATAGCCGACACCGTGGATGCGCTCGCCCGGCACTACCGCGTTGACGGCGTCCAGCGCCGCGGCCACGCCGAGCTGGCGGTAATCCTCGAAGCTCAGGTCGCGGTCCTCGGCGGTGACGTTGCGCCAGGAAATGGCGAACACCGTATGCCCCTGCCCCACCATGTAGCGGATCAGCGAATTGTTGGGTGAGAGGTCGAGGATGTAATATTTCATGATCCAGGCCGGCACGATCAGCACCGGCTCGCGGTACACGCTCTCGGTTGCCGGGCTGTACTGGATCAGTTCGATCAGGCGGTTGCGGTAGATCACCTTGCCGGGCGTCGCGGCAACGTCGCGGCCCACCTTGAAGTCCTCGACGCCCAAAGGCGGTTTGTGAGCCCGCTTGCGGGCGAGATCTTCCATCAAATTCTTCGCGCCGGCGACCAGGTTCGCGCCGCCGCTATCGATGGTTTTTTGCGCCACATCCGGATTGGCGAACGGCAGGTTGGCCGGCGAGGCCATGTCCAGAAGCTGCCGGGCGGTGAAGGAAACCACGTCGGCGTGGTGCGGCGCCATGCCCGGCACGTTGCTGGTCGCTTCCTGCCACCATTGCTGGGTGCGCAGAAATCCCTCGCGCCAGATGGAATAGGGCCAGCGGGTCCACCCCTCGCTGCGGAAGCGCTCGTCGCCGGTCACCGGGCCCGCAGCCTCGAAGGTCGTCGGCGCCGCCGGATTGAGCAGGTGGGCGGCGAATTCGCGGGCACCGAACATGGCTTTCAGCGCCAGCTCCGTGCGCTTTCCGGGCGCCGAGGCAAGATGCAGCGCCCAATCGGTATAGGCGAGCGTAAGGGCAGCGGGTGACAGCCCCCCGGTCATCTCGGCGACGGCCGCTCCGACGCGCCGGTCGAACAGGCAGAGGCCCTCGTGATCGAGACACGCGCTGTCCACGGAAGGCTCCAGCGGCACCTCGTGTGCGGGCGGTCGTGACGGTGCGGGCGGTTGCGATGTGGGCTGCCCGGAAGGCGCCGCCGGGGAGGGAGTAGCGGAGGGCGCATTCGTATCGCTGACAAGCCTCAGGACCGTCTCTGGCATGTTCGCCTCGCCTTCAGATATGTGCCGAGTCCTGCAAGTCTACGCCAGGCCCGGCCGAACGGTTGCATTGATCGCGCCTGATACTGCGCAGGGGACGGATTCCACCAGCGATCGTGCCTCACACCCGGCTTCACGCCGTGCACGGGAACGGGGCGAGCAAGGCGGGCGCTTGGCCAAGCAGCCCGTCAATGCAGCGGCAACCTAGCGATGCCGCGTGCACTGCAACAGCCTCGGAAACTACGTAAACACGGCTAGCATGTCGGCTAAGTATTTAAAACCAAGGCAGATATACAAACCGCGTGAAAACCGGCAGCGCCGGCTTGACCTTGCGGAAGAGAAGAGTTGCATGGGTCCTGCCTATGCAGGAGATGGAACTTGGCCGTAGATGTGGACTTGTTAGCTTTTGGCGGCGCGACACGCGGAGAGGCGAGAATGCATCGATGTACGCATAGGCCGCGCGCCGCGTTTCCGTCCCTGCGCTTCCCGACGCGCCGCATGCCGCGCCGGCCGTGCCCCCTGTTTCCCACGTGAGGCCGGCCGATGCCGCCTCAGACCACAGGAGCTGTCAGATGAGTGACGCAAAGTCCCAGCCGCAGAAACCCAAGAAGGGGAAGGAGGAGGCGAAGCCGTCCGTCAAGTCGCGGGTCACGGCTGCGCTGCAGACCCGCAGCAATTTCTCCACCAACGCGGTGCAGGACATCACCGGCGCGCTGAACACCCTGCTTGCGGATGTGTTTGTGCTCTATCTCAAGACCAAGAACTTCCATTGGCACATGTCGGGCCCGCATTTCCGCGACTATCACCTGCTCTTGGACGAGCAGAGCGACCAGATCTTCGCCATGACCGACCCGATCGCCGAGCGGGTACGCAAGATCGGCGGCACCACGCTCAAGTCCGTCGGCCAGATCGCCCGCCAGCAGCGCCTGCTGGACAATGACGCGGAGTTCGTGACCCCGCAGGACATGCTCAGCGAACTACGCGACGACAACGTGCAGCTTGTCGCCTCCATGCGGGAGGTTCACGGCCTATGCGATGAAAACGAGGATGTCGCCACGGCCAGCCTGCTGGAAAACTGGATCGACGAGGCCGAGCGCCGGGCGTGGTTCCTGTTCGAGACCACCCGCCGCACGGTTTGATCGCGCAGAGCGCTTGATCCCAAGGGCCGGTCCGCCGGCCCTTGGGCCACTCTGCACAAGCGCCTTGTGCGAGCCGTTTTCCCCTGCGTTCAGCTAGCGGTGCCGGGCGACCCCGACATCGGTTCTGACGGGTCCCAAGCGGGGCGGTCCGATGAGCACGGAGAGCGCGCGGGCATAGTCCAGCACCAGGCCAGGCGTCCAGGCCATGGCCCCCGCCCGATGGCGCAGCATGCCGGCAATCCACAACTCGACGCTGAAGGCCAGACGCAGCACGAATAAGAACGAGCGCGCCTGTTCCTCGAACACACCCTCTACCCCGGCGTCGAGCGCCTTCGCCACCACGCTGGAACAATTGCGGTTGGTGAGGTTGTAGGTGGTATCGCAGCGATACTGGGTCCAGAATTCCCGCACCGCCGCGCCATTGAGCCCGGCCAGGCGGACCTCGAACGTGGACGGGCACCAATCGGCGCTCTCTTGCACGTAGCTCGGCTGAAACACGCCCGACACGTCGTTGTCTGAGGTCGCCCGCAGCACGCGGGAAAAATCGCTCGGCGAGCGGTCGATCTCCTGGCCCGGATAATGGCTGATATAGACATCAGGTGGCAGCTCCAGCGCGGCATGGCCGGTGGAGATGATGCCCTTCTCATCGCGTGCCGCGATATAGCGGCTCACGCCGTGGTTGAGCGAGACCATATGCCCCGTGGGCGTCCACACATGGACGATGACCGTGTCCCGCTCGGTCTCCTCCATCGGCTGGCCGTCCGCCGCCGTGGCGCCGGACTGCAGCGCATTGCTCCAATCCATGCGCGGCCAGCCGCGGCTGAGGATCGTCGAAATCGGCATGTCCTCCGGCAGATGGCGGATGCGCAGGGCGAGCGCGCATATGCCGAAGCCCGAGACCATGATCAATTGCCCAACGTCCGCGCCCACTTCCGCCTGCCATTGGGTGGGCCAGGGAACGAGCGACCACAGGCCCAGCAGGAATTCCACGCCGGCGGCGACCAGCGACATGCGCCAACCTGAAAAACGCACGACCACCGCGCTCACCCCCCGCAGCGTCGCGTCGGCGATCAGGAACCCGCCGACGAGGAAGCCGATGATCATGTCGCTGTGCCAGGGCGCATCGATCAGCAGCAGGCCGATGACCAGAAACACCAGCCCCTTGGCAAGCCGCAACGGCCGCGTGCCGCCGATCCCGCCCAAGAAGGTGACCAGCGATGCACTGCCATCGATCAGCAATGGAAGCGCGAAGAACGTGGGGGGGATGCGGATCTCGTCGATAAAGGCATCGGCGAAGAACAGCAGCCCGAGCGTCAGCCAGAGTGCGCCCGTCAGCGCCAAAACCCACCACCGGCGCCGCACCAACCGGGCGCCAAGTACAAGTAGGAAAACCTGAATCACGCGGTGAGTACTCCGTCAAAGCACCGCCGACAGGCGCTCGCTGATTTATTTCAGGGCTACGCCGGAGTGTCGAGCACGAATGAAACCGAAAGATACCTTCAAGAGAAGGGTGGGTTAGCCCGCCTCCGCCCCCTATGCGGAGCTTAAGCTACGGCTCCTGGAGCCGGAGCATGGAGATGATCACCAAGCCCTTCCCCCTCGACTCGCTTGGCCGGCGCCTGCGCGAAAGGGTGAAGCGCAAGGAGGTTCGCTGACGCGTCCCTGAAGGGACAACGATTAGACTAGCCCTTGGCGAGACGCTTGAGCGCGGGCGCAAGCGGCTTTGCCGCCGCGTCATACTCCGCCCAGGGCTTGCGCGTCGAAAGCAGCTCTGGCGCGGTGCGCACCGTGAAGCGCTTGGGATCGAGCGTCTCGTCCACCTCCTCCCATAGCAGCGGCATGGAAACGGTGGCGCCCGGCCGCGCCCGAGGCGAGAGCGGCGCCACCGCCGTCGCCATGCGGTCGTTGCGCAGATAATCGAGGAAGATGCGCGAGGTGCGCAGCTTCTTGGCCATGTTCACGAGATAAAGCTCCGGGGCGTCGCGCGCCATGCGGGCGCAGACCTCGCGCGCGAACCCCTTCGCCTGCGACCAGTCCGGTCCTCCGGATCTTGGCGCCGCGAGCGGCACCACCACATGCAGCCCCTTGCCCCCCGTGGTCTTGCACAAGCTCTCAAGCCCGAGGTCCGCCAGCGCGTCGCGCATCGCGAGGGCGGCCGTGACCACAGCGGAAAACGCCACCTCCGGCCCCGGATCGAGATCGAACACCAGCCGCCCCGGAACCTCGGGCCGGCCGGGCGCGCAGTTCCATGGGTGCAGTTCCAGCCCCGCCACCTGCGCCACCGCCGCGAGCCCTTCCACGCGGTCGATCTGCAAATAGGGCTTGCGATCACCCGAAACGGTCACAAGCTCCAGCAGGTTCGATGTGCCTTTCATGGCGTGGCGCTGGAAGAAGGTCTCGCCGCCGATCCCATCCGGCGCGCGAACGATGGAGCAGGGACGCCCCTTGATGTGCGGCAGCATCCAGGCCCCCACCGCCTCGAAATAGCGCGCGAGATCGAGCTTCGTCACCGGCACTTCGTCATCGGCGTCAGGCCAGAGCGGCTTGTCGGGATTGGAGAGCAGCACGCCCATGACCTGCGGCCTGCCTGAGGAAACCGCCCGCGCAGAAGGTTTCGGCGTGGCTTTGGCATCAGGCGCCGGTGCCTTGCCCCGCCCTGCGCCCTGCGCGGGAAGGGGGATCTGCGTCTCCTCCACCGGCGCGGGACGCTCGGCTTCCACCTCGGCGGCCGGCTTGTCCTCGCGCAGCGCCTTGAAGGCGGCCTGGCGCACCATGCCGGAGGTGGTCCAGCCGGCGAATTCCACCTCCGCCACCAGCTCGGGCCGGGTCCAGTGCACGCCCGCTTCCTTGCGCGGGGCGGTCTTGCCCGAGAACGGCGATGTCTGCGCCTCCACCGCCTGCAGGCGCGGCAAGAGCGTGCGCACCTTGGCGGCGCCATATCCTGTGCCAACGCGGCCGAGATAGACGAAATGGTCCGCGCGATGCACGCCCACCAGCAGCGAGCGGAATTGGCCGTTTGTGGTCGCCCAGCCGCCGATCACCACCTCATGGCCGGCGCGGCACTTGGCCTTGGTCCAGGCGCCGGTGCGGCCCGAGGCATAAGGCGCGTCCCGGCGCTTCGAGACGATGCCCTCCAGGTCGAGCTGGCATGCCGAGCGCAGCACTGCATCGCCGCTATTGTCCAGATGCTCGACATAGCGGATGCGCAGCCCGTCGCCATGCGCCGCCAGCAGGGCCTGAAGGCGCTGCTTGCGGGCTTCCAGGGGAAGGCTTCGCAGATCCTCACCCGCCTCGAACAGCAGGTCGAAGACGAAATAGACCAGATCCTTTGTGTGTCCTTCCGACAGCGCCACCTGGAGCGCGGGAAAATCCGGCGCGCCGTGGGCGTTGAGCGCCACCACCTCGCCGTCGATCAGCGCATCGGGAAGACTTTGTGCCGCTTGCGCGATGGCGGAAAAGCGCGCGGTCCAATCGAGGCCGGTGCGCGTGCGCAGGACTGCCTTACCGTCTTCCACCCGCATCTGGATGCGATAGCCGTCGAGCTTGATTTCGTGCACCCAATCCCTGCCCACCGGCGGGCGCTCCAGCGAGGTGCAGAGCTGGGGCGGAACGAAATCCGGCATCGTGGCGGCCCCGGCGAGTGCGCCTTTGCCGGACGCGCCCTTGCCGGCGCGGGCCCGTGCGGGCGCCGCCGCGCGGGCGGATCGCACCACGGCGGACCCGGCGGCGCCGGCCGTCGCGGCACGCTTCTCGGCGGCCAGCCCGGCGCGGGAATCCCACACCGCATCGGCGGCGATCTTGCTGGCGCGCGCCGTCATGAAGGGGGTGGGCGCCGGGCCTTCGCCGGCGGCGATCTCCGCCATGCCGCGCCCGGAGGCGACCGAGCGATCTTGCTTCAGCAGCGCATCCTTGTCGCCGGGATGGGCGTCCGCGTCGCGATGCTTGATCAGCAGCCAATTGGTGCGCTTGCCGCCCGTGCGATCGGTCTTCATGCGCACCAGAACATAGCTGCCGTGCAGCTTTTCCCCATGGAGGGTGAATTTCAGGTCCCCCTTGGCCAGCGCCTCTTCGGGGGAAAGACCGCCCTCCACCTCCCAGGTGCCGCGATCCCACAGCATTACCGTGCCGCCGCCATACTGGCCCTTGGGGATGGTGCCTTCGAAATCACCGTAGTCGAGCGGATGGTCCTCCACCTCCACGGCGAGGCGCTTGTCGGCCGGATCGAGAGAGGGGCCGCGCGTCACCGCCCAGGACTTGAAGACACCGTCCAGTTCCAGGCGAAAATCATAATGCAGCCGCGTCGCGTCGTGCTTCTGAATCACGAAACGTCGCGTCTCGGCAGGCGCGATGGTCTCGGCGCCGCTCGGCTCGGTGGTCTTCTGGAAATCGCGCTTGGCGCGATAGCTGGAAAGCGTGTTCATCGGTGCCACGTTCATCTCCGCCTGATGGAACGGGAACTCGGCTTGAGCCTAAGGGTTCATTGCGCAAGGGTGCAAATCGCACCGGAGCGAGACCATGGCCGCGCCGACCTTCTGGAAGGGCTTTTTGAAGCTGTCGCTGGTCACCTGTCCGGTGGCCATGATGCCAGCGACAACGCAATCGGAAAAGATCCGCTTCCACACGCTCAACCGCGAAACCGGCCATCGGGTCCGCGCGCAATATATCGACAACCAGACCCACGCCTCGGTGGACGACGACGACCAGGTGATGGGCTATGCCCGCGACGGAGACAGCTATGTCACCTTCGAGGACGAGGAACTGGACGCGGTGGCGCTGGAAAGCACCCGCACGATCGATATCGAGACCTTCGTGCCCGACGGGTCGATCGGCTGGATCTGGTACGACACCCCGCATTATCTCTTTCCCAACGATCCGGTGGGCGAGGAAGCTTTCGCCGTCATCCGCGATGCCATGGGCGCCACCAAGACCGCCGGCATCGCCCGCCTCGTGCTCTATCGGCGCGAGCGCGCGGTGCTGGTGAAGCCGGACGGCAAGGGCATGGTGGTGTGGACCCTGCGCTACGGCAATGAGGTGCGCGCCCCGGACGAGGTGTTCGCCGCCATCGACGCCGCAAAGCCCGAGGCGCCGCTGATGAAGCTCATCCAGTCGCTCATCGCCGAGCGCTCGCAGCCTTGGAGTGCGGATCTCGTGAAGGACCCCGTTCAAGCGGAGTTGAAGACCATTATCGCCGCCAAGAAGAAGGGGCGCACACCGGCCAAGGCAAAGCCGCCTGCGGAGGCGCCGAGCAATGTGGTCAACATCATGGATGCCCTGAAGCGCAGCCTGAAAGCCGAAGAAGCGAGCGGCAAACGCCGCAAGTGAAGTGCCGGCGCGCGCACGGCCCGAGGTACGATCGACATTCAGTGTCCGGCGCGATTGAAGCAGAGCATCGTCATGCACGGGCTTGACCCGCGCATCCACGCGGCTCCATTGGCGCCGGCTTTTCAGGGATGGCGCGTTCGGCCGGCGTGGATGGCCGGGACGAGCCCGGCCATGACGCGCAAAAGACGAGGGAAAAGGGATAAGGCGCGCCCGCGCAAAGTCCTTTGCTTCAGCCGGCCTTGCGCGCCGGTCGTGCCTTTGGCTTTGTCGATTCTGCCTTGGATGCCTTCGTCTTGGCCGAGGATTTGGCGACCTTGGCTGAACCTGCTGGCTTGGGCGACGCCTTCGCCTCGCCTTTGGCTCCCGCTTTGGCTCCGCCGCCGTGCCCGGCGCTCTCGCGCAGCGCGTCCAGCAGACTCACCACATTGGATTTTGCGGCGGGCTTCGGCCGGGCGATCTTGCGGCCTTCCAGCTTGGCGCGGACCAATTCCACCACCGCCCCCTCATAGCGATCCTCGAAGGCGGTGGGATCAAAACTGCCGGCCTTGGTGGAGATGATGTGCTTTGCGAGGTCCAGCATCTCGCCTTTCACTTTCAGGGCGGGCACGTCGGCGAAGGCCTCGGCGGCGGCGCGCACCTCATAGTCGAAATTCAGGGTGGTCGCGATCATGCCCTGCTCGAACGGGCGCAGCAGCACGGTGCGCATGCGGCGGAACAGGACCGTACGGGCGAGCGCCGCCACTTTCTTCGCCTCCATGCCCGCGCGGATCAGCGCGAACACCTTGGCGGCCACCTCGTCGGTGGGGGCAAGATAATAAGGGCGGTCGAAATAGACGAGGTCGATGTCCGAGCACGCAATGAACGCCTGTATATCAAGGGTCTTGTCGCTCTCGGGAACGGCTGCGGCAACTTCCTCCGGCTCAAGCATGATGTAGGCGCCGTTGCCGGTCTCATAGCCCTTCACCTGCTGCTCGCGCGGCACCTCTTCGCCGGTTTCCTCGTCCACGAACACGCGGCTCAGCCGGTTGCCGCTTGTGCGGCTCACCGTATGGAAGGAAACGCGCTCGGATTGAGACACGGCGGAATAAAGCCCGACCGCGCAGCTCAGCTCCGCGATCTTGAGGAAGCCCTTCCAATTGGCGCGAGGTGACACGGCAGCGCTCCGATGCACAGACAAAGCTCAACGTGCGCCCCGCCTTTCCGTTCCGCACCCGCAAGGTTTCGCGGGCCACCTCGCGAAGAGCTGCATTGACCGGGGCCTCGCACAATTTTACTCAAGGATGATAAGCGCGGCCCGCATCGAACGAGGCCGCAATTCGGGAGAGGGACGCGCCCGCGCGCGCCATGCCGGGAGAGGTGACGTGCTCGCCCATAATCCTTGGCTTGTGGCCCTATCGCTGTTGATCGCGGCGCAGGGCAGTTATGTGAGCCTGCTGCTGGCGGACCAGGTGGACCGCAGCGAAGGCGTGCGCCGGCGCCTGGCGCTTGCGGCGGCGGCGGTGACGCTTGCGGTCAGCATCTGGTCCATGCACTTCGTCGGCATGCTGGCGGCGCAATTTCCGGTCGGCGTGGATTTCCTGGTGTTGCCGACCCTGGTGTCCTTCCTCATCTGCGTGCTGATGGTGGGAGCCGGCGTGCTGATCGTGCACACCTCCCATCCCCGGCCGCTGCGCATCGCCGGCGGGGCGCTCGCCATGGGGGCGGGGGTGATCGCGATGCATTATGTCGGCATGTCCGCCATCGACATGCCGGGCCACATGCACCATGCGCCGCGCTATGTGCTGGCGGCGGGAGTGGTGGCGGTGGCGGCGAGCGCGCTGGCCCTGTGGCAAATCGAGCGCCCGTTCGTCAGCGCCTCGCGCATGGCCTCGGCGATCCTGCTCGGCCTCGCCATTTCCGGCATGCATTATACCGCCATGGCCGGCATGAGCGTAATGGCCGACCATGCAGCCCCCCTCTCCTCCGCTGTCACGCCGAGCCTGTCGCACGATCTCATGGCGATGATCGTAGCCATCGTGTCGTTCCTCATCTCCGGCGGCTTCCTGCTCTCGCTCATGCCCGAGCGGGCGCCCGCCGTTGAACCGGCTGCGGCCGGCCCCTCCCCTCGTCTCGCGTTCGGCGATCCGACAGGAGGGCGCCCGTTGGAGCCGAGCCCGGCCGTCCTTCCACCGCATGTTCAGGCCCCGGCCCTCACCGGGCCGGCCGATGTCGTTCAAGCGGACGGGTTGGCTTCTGAAGACGCCCCGCCGTCAAAGAACGGCACCCCGCATCGCTTCCCCCGCGAGATCGATGTGGAAAAGGACGGCCATCGCCGCGCGCTGCCGGTGGGGGAGATCGTGTTCGTGCGGGCCAATGCCCGCTACACCTATATCTCCGATGGCGCCCACGAATTCTTCTGCCAGCACACCATCGGCGAAGTGGACGCCCTGCTCGATCCCGCCGCCTTCATGCGCGTCCACCGCAGCTATATCGTCTCGCTCGCCCATATCGAGACGGTCCGCCGGGTGGGCGATGCGGGCGCCGCCGAGATCGACGCGGTTCTGCAACGCAGCATTCCTGTTGCGCGCGCGCGGTTCTCGACGCTGAAACAGCGGGTGAGTGCGGCCAAGGCCTGAACAGGTCAGCATCCCCGCCGCACTTCATGCCAAAATGTCAGCGTCGCTGCCGCAGTTCATGCGCCATCCGCCGCGCTTCATGACCGTGCGAAGCTATTGATTCCTTTACCCTTGTTGCTGCGGCGCGAGAGCGGCGAGCCTGTTTGGAACAAGACCAGTTCCGCTTAACCGGTCTGCTCCAAGGGGAAGACGCCATGATTCCCGGTTCCTTCGAATATCACCGGCCCAAAAGCCTGCCGGAGGCGGTGGCCCTGCTGGCGCGGCTTGGCGAGGATGCCCGCCCGCTGGCCGGCGGCCACAGCCTGATTCCCATGATGAAGCTGCGCATGGCGACGCCGGAGCATCTGGTGGACCTCGCCGGCATCGCCGACCTCAAGGGCATCCGCCGCGAGGGCGACCGCATCGTCATCGGCGCCATGACCACCCAGGCCGAGCTGATCGCCTCGGCGGACCTTTCCAGCGCCCTGCCGATCCTCAAGGAAACCGCGCTGCTGATCGCCGATCCACAGGTGCGCTATGTGGGCACGCTCGGCGGCAATGTCGCCAATGGCGATCCCGGCAACGACATGCCGGCGGTGATGATGGCGCTCGACGCCACCTATCAGCTGGCCGGGGAGAAGGGCCCGCGTGAGGTGGCCGCCCGCGACTTCTACCAGGGCGCCTATTTCACCGCCCTCGAGCCGGGCGAGATGCTTGCCGCCATCTCCATCCCGGTGCCGCCGCAAGGGCACGGCGCCGCCTATGAGAAGCTGAAGCGCAAGATCGGCGATTATGCCACCGCCGCCGCGGCCGTCGTGCTCACCAAGGCGGACGGGCGCATCGCGACTTGCGCCATCGCGCTCACAAACGTGGGCGACACCCCGCTGCTGGCGGAAGAAGCCGCGCACATCCTCACCGGCACCAGCGCGGATGCGGCGAGCATCGCGCGCGCCATCGCCGCCGCCGAAGCCATCACCGAGCCGGCGACCGACGGACGCGGCACGGCCGCCTACCGCACCAAGATGGCGGGAATCATGCTCCAGCGCGCCCTGGCGCGGGCGCTCGCCCGCGCCGCCGGCTGATCCCTTACTCCGCGAGGAACCCAAAAATGGCGAAGGTTCACGTCTCCATGACGGTGAACGGCGATGCGGTCGAAGGGCTCGTCGAGCCGCGCACGCTGCTCATTCATTTCATCCGCGAAAACCTGATGCTCACCGGCGCCCATATCGGCTGCGACACCTCTCATTGCGGCGCCTGCACGGTGGATCTCGACGGCAAGTCGGTGAAAAGCTGCACCGTGTTCGCGGTGCAGGCCGAGGGCGCCAGCATCACCACCATCGAGGGCATGGCCGCGCCCGACGGCACGCTGCACGCCTTGCAGGAAGGCTTCCGCATGATGCACGGCCTGCAATGCGGCTTCTGCACCCCCGGCATGATCCTGCGCGCCCATCGCCTGCTGCTGGAAAATCCGGACCCGAGCGAAGAGGAAATCCGCTTCGGCATCGCCGGCAACATGTGCCGCTGCACCGGCTACCAGAACATCGTCAAGGCGATCCAATACGCCGCCGCCAAGATCAATGGCGTGCCGTTCCAGGAGGCTGCGGAATGAACGACCAGACCCCCACCAAGGCGGAGCGGGAAGCGCGCCTCCAAGGCATGGGCTGCAAGCGCAAGCGGGTAGAGGACATCCGCTTCACGCAAGGCCGCGGCAATTATGTGGACGACATCAAATTGCCGGGCATGCTGTTCGGCGATTTCTATCGCTCGCCCTATCCGCACGCCCGCATCAAGAAACTCGACACCTCCCGCGCGAAAGCCCTGCCCGGCGTGCGCGCGGTGCTGACCGCCGCCGATCTCAAGCCGCTGAATCTGCATTACATGCCCACGCTGGCGGGCGACGTGCAGGCCGTGCTGGCGGACGAGAAGGTGCTGTTCCAGAACCAGGAAGTCGCCTTCGTCATCGCCGACGACCGCTATATCGCCGCCGACGCCATCGAGCTCATCGACTGCGAATATGAGGAACTGCCGGTCCTGGTGGACCCCTCCAAGGCCCTGCTGCCCGATGCGCCCATCCTGCGCGAGGACATCGTGGACAAAATGGTCGGCGCCCACGGGCCGCGCCGCCATGCGAACCACATCTTCAACTGGCAGGTGGGCGAGAAGGACGGCACGGACGAAGCCTTCGCCTCGGCCCCGGTGACGGTGAAGGAGACCTTCTATTATCACCGCACCCATCCTTCGCCCCTGGAGACCTGCCAGGCGCTCGCCTCCATGGACAAGATCAAGGGCGAATTGACGCTCTACGGCACCTTCCAGGCGCCGCACGTCATCCGCACCGTGGTGTCGCTCATCTCGGGCCTGCCGGAGCACAAGATCCACGTGATCGCGCCCGACATCGGCGGCGGCTTCGGCAATAAGGTCGGCGCCTATGCCGGCTATGTCTGCGCGGTGGTGGGCTCCATCGTGCTCGGCAAGCCGGTGAAATGGGTCGAGGACCGGATGGAGAATCTCTCCACCACCTCGTTCGCCCGCGACTATCACATGACCACTGAACTTGCCGCGAGCGAGGACGGCAAGATCCTCGCCATGCGCTGCTATGTGCTGGCCGACCATGGCGCGTTCGACGCCTGCGCCGACCCGTCCAAATGGCCGGCGGGCTTCATGAACATCTGCACCGGCTCCTACGACATCCCGGTGGCGCATCTGGAGGTGGACGGGGTCTATACCAACAAGGCGTCGGGCGGGGTGGCCTATCGCTGCTCGTTCCGGGTGACGGAAGCGGTCTATGCCATCGAGCGGGCGGTGGAAGTGCTGGCGCAGAAGCTCGGCATGGACAGCGCCGACCTGCGCGTGAAGAACTTCATCCGCCGCGATCAATTCCCGTATCACGCCGCGCTCGGCTGGGAATATGATTCCGGCGATTACCATTTCGCCATGGAAAAGGCGATGAACGCGGTGGATTATCGCGGCCTGCGCGCGGAACAGGCGGCGAAGCGCGAAGCGTTCAAGCGCGGCGAGACGCGCGAGATCATGGGCATCGGCGTTTCCTTCTTCACGGAGATTGTCGGCGCCGGGCCGTCCAAGAATTGCGACATCCTCGGCATCGGCATGTTCGACAGCTGCGAGATCCGCATCCACCCCACCGGCTCGGTGATCGCCCGCATGGGCACGAAGAGCCAGGGCCAGGGGCATGAGACCACTTATGCCCAGATCCTCGCCACAGAGCTGGGCATCCCCGCCGACGACATCATGATCGAGGAGGGCAATACCGACACCGCGCCCTACGGCCTCGGCACCTATGGCTCGCGCTCCACCCCCACGGCGGGGGCCGCCACCGCCATGGCGGCGCGCAAGATCCGGGCGAAGGCGCAGATGATCGCCGCGCACCTGCTGGAAGTGCACCACAACGATCTCGAATGGGACGTGGATGCTTTCCAGGTGAAGGGCCTGCCGGAGAAGCGCAAGAGCATGAAGGAGATCGCCTGGGCTTCCTACAACCAGCCGATCCCCAATCTGGAACCGGGCCTGGAGGCGGTGAATTATTACGACCCGCCGAACATGACCTATCCCTTCGGCGCCTATTTCTGCGTCATGGACATCGATGTCGACACCGGCGTCTTCAAGGTCCGCCGCTTCTACGCGCTGGACGATTGCGGCACGCGCATCAATCCCATGATCATCGAGGGGCAGGTGCACGGCGGGCTGACGGAGGCGTTCGCGGTCTCCATGGGCCAGGAGATCCGCTACGATTCCATGGGCAATGTGATGGGGGCGTCCTTCATGGACTTCTTCCTGCCCACGGCGGTGGAGACGCCCCATTGGGAGACCGACTTCACCGAGACCCCTTCGCCGCATCATCCCATCGGCGCGAAGGGCGTGGGCGAGAGCCCGCATGTGGGCGGCGTACCGTGCTTCTCCAATGCGGTGAACGACGCCTTCTCCTTCCTCGGCACCACCCATATCGACATGCCGCACGATGCCTGGCGCATGTGGGAGACCGCGGAAAAGCTCGGCCTGCACGCGCGCCCGGCGGCCGCCGCCTGATCCTCCAGGGAGGGCGCAGGGGCGCCCTCCCCTCTTTTTCGATGGCGAAGCAATCATGAGCGACCGGGACATCATCGCGCAGCGCCTCGCCGAGGCCGGCTATCTCGCCGACCGCGACCTTGCGACCGCGCTCTATCTGATGGACCTGCTGCACCGTCCGCTGCTGCTGGAAGGCGCGGCCGGGGTCGGCAAGACGGCGGTGGCGCAGGCGCTCGCAAAGGTGCACGGCGCGCCGCTGATCCGCCTGCAATGCTATGAGGGGCTGGACCAGAACGCCGCCCTCTACGAATGGAACTACCAGCGCCAGATCCTCGCGCTCAAGGCCCGCGAAGGCAGCGGCGAGAGCCCGCGCGCGGTGGAGGCGGAGATCTTCTCGCAAGACTATCTGCTGGAACGCCCGTTGCTCGCGGCGATCCGCAGCGTGACCCCCGCCGTGCTGCTGATCGACGAGGTGGACCGCGCGGACGAGGAGTTCGAAGCCTTCCTGCTGGAGATCCTCTCCGATTTCCAGGTCACCATTCCCGAGCTCGGCACCGTTACGGCGCGTTCCATTCCGCGCGTGGTGCTCACCTCCAACGGCACGCGCGAACTCTCCGACGCGCTGCGCCGCCGCTGCCTCTATCATTTCGTGGATTTTCCGGAGGTGGACCGCGAGGCCGCGATCCTGAAGGCCCGCGTGCCGGGCATCGACGCGGCGCTGGCGCTCCAGGTGGCGCGCTTCGTGCGCGACGTGCGGCGGGAAGATTTGCGCAAGGTGCCGGGCGTCGCCGAGAGCCTGGATTTCGCCGCCGCCCTCACCGGCATCGGGCTGAAGGACCTGCGGCACGACCCCGAGAGCGTCTACGACCTGCTCATCACCTTGCTGAAAACCCATGAGGACCGCTGCGCTTTGCCGCGCGAAGTGGTCTCCCGCCTGCTGGAACAGGTGGCCTGATGCACGCGCCCGCGCCCTCCCCCCGTCCCGAGCCGCCGCCGGCCGGCGCGATGGTGCGCGCGCGGCTCGCGGGCTTCGTGCGGGCGCTGCGCGACAACGGCTTCGCCACCGGCCTCGCCGAGAGCGCCGACGCGCTGCGGGTGCTGGCCCAACCCGGCCTTGCAGACAAGGCCCGCCTGCGCGCCGCCCTGCGCGCGGTGTTCGCTTCCCGCCGCTCGGACTGGGAGAAATTCGACGATCTATTCGAGGCCTATTGGTTCGAGAAGCATTTGCGCGCCAGCGTGCGCATGGCGGACCAGCGCCGCACGCCCACCGCCCTGCCGCCGCGCCCCGGCACGGAGGCGCCCGAGGCGGGCGGCAGCGGGCCGGTGAGCCGGGTGGACCGCGTGCCAGGCAGCGAGGCGGGAGCGGACGAAGGCGCCGAGCAGCGCCGCGCCGGGGCCTCCCGCGCCGAGCGGCTGGAGACCACCGACTTTCGCCATATCGCCGACCCGCAGGAGCTGGAGCGCGCCTATGCGCTGGCCCAGCGCCTCGCCAAGGCCATGCGCGCCCGCCTCACCCGCCGCGCCCGCGCCGCCCGCACCGGTGCCCGGCTGGACCTGCGGCGCACCCTCCACCGGTCGGTCGCGCGGGGCGGCCTGCCGGTGGAGCTGGTGCATCGCCGCCGCCGCGCAAAGCCCTTGAAGCTGGTGATCCTGCTGGATGCCTCCGGCTCCATGAGCCCCTATGTGGCGGTGTTCGTGCGCTTCATCCACGGCGCGCTGGACAGCTTCCGCCAGGCCGCCGCCTTCGTCTTCCACACCCGCCTGATCGACGTGACCGACGCGGTGAAGGAGAAGGACCCGCAGCGCGCCATGGACCGCCTCGGCCTGATGGCCCAAGGGGTGGGCGGCGGCACGCGGATCGGCGAGAGCCTCGCCACCTTCAACCGCTGGCATGCCGCGCGCACGCTCCATTCGCGCACCGCCGTGCTGATCGTCTCCGACGGCTACGACACCGGCGAACCCGAGCTTCTGGCGCGCGAGATGGCGGCCCTGCATCGCCGCTGCCGCCGCATCGTGTGGCTCAACCCCATGATCGGCTGGCGCGATTATGCCCCGGAGGCCGCCGGCATGAAGGCGGCGCTGCCGTTCGTGGACCTGTTCGCGCCGGCCCACAATCTGGAGAGCCTGGAAGCTCTCGAACCCTATCTCGCCCGGCTATGACGGGAGGAGGCGCCATGACCAGTCCCATCGACATGTTCGCGCTCATGGACGGCATGAAGCAGAAGGAGCAGCCGTTCGCCCTCGCCACCGTGGTGCGCACGGTCTCCGTCACCGCTGCCAAGGCGGGCGCGAAGGCGCTGATTTTGCCCGACGGCACGGTGCTCGCCGGCTGGATCGGCGGCGGCTGCGCGCGCGGAGCGACGCTGAAGGCGGCGCGCGAGGCCCTCGCCGACGGCCAGCCGCGCCTGGTCTCGATCCAGCCGGAAGACCTGCTGTCCGATCTCGGCGTGCACGCCGGGGAGACCCGCGAGGGGGTGCGCTACGTCTCCAACATGTGCCCGTCGAAGGGCACCATGGATATCTTCGTGGAACCCGTGCTGCCGCGCCCGGAACTGGTGGTGATGGGCGCTTCCCCCGTTGCGGTGGCGCTGGTTGCGCTGGCGCCGCAGTTCGGCTTCAGCGTCACCGCCGCCGCGCCGGCCGCGGACCATGCGAAATTCGCCGGCGCTGATCACATGACAGACGGCTTCGCTCCGCCGCCGGCCAGTGGGCCGCGCTTCGTCGTGGTCTCCACCCAGGGCGCGGGCGATCTCGCCGCCCTCACCGCCGCGCTCGGCCTGGAGGCGCGCCATGTGGCCTTCGTAGGCTCGCGGCGCAAGGCGCAGACGCTCAGCGAGAAATTACGCGACGCCGGCGTTCCGCAAGCCCGGCTCGATGTCCTGAAAGCCCCGGCGGGCCTCGATCTCGGCGCCATCACGCCGGAGGAGATCGCGCTCTCCATCCTCGCCGAACTGGTGCTCGTGCGCAGGCGCGACCAGCGCGGCGCCGCTGCTTAGAAAATCAGAAAAAGAGAGACCATCGCCATGGACATGAACGGCTCACAGCGCATCGAAGCCAGCCCGGCGGCCGTCTGGGCGGCGCTGAACGATCCGCAGGTGCTGAAGCAATGCATCCCCGGCTGCGAGAGCATCGAGAAGACCTCGGACACGCAGATGGAAGCCGTGGTGGTGCTGCGGGTGGGGCCGGTGAAGGCCTCGTTCAAGGGCGCCGTCACCTTGTCGGACATCGTTCCGGAACAGGGCTACACCATCACCGGCGAAGGGTCCGGCGGGCTTGCCGGCTATGCCAAGGGTTCGGCCAAGGTGCGCCTCGAGCCGGAGGGCGACGCGACCCTCCTGCATTATGAGGTGAAGGCGGACGTGGGCGGCAAGCTCGCTCAGCTCGGCGCGCGGCTGATCGATGCTACGTCCAAGAAGCTGGCGGGTGAATTCTTCACCAGCTTCGGCGCGGTGGTCGCCCCGCCGCCCGAGGCGCCAGCGGCCGAGGTGGAGGCGCAAGTTCCGGCCGAAGGCGCGGAGAAGACCGGCAAGGGCTGGCTCGGCGGCATTTTCGGCAAGGCCACGGCGGGGGCGCTGGTGGCGGGTGCCCTGCTCGTGCCGCCCTGCTGCCTCAGCGGCACCCACACCCATGGGGCCGGCCTCTCGGCCTTCCCGATCTGCTTCGGCGCACGGTGAGGGCGCGTATGCTGGAGGCTGCGGACGTGGGCGTGTCCCTGCCTGAAGAATTGATGGTTAAGCGCAACACGGCCGCAATCGTGGGTCGGATGCGCTACCCTTCCGCTGCCCATCAAGCCGGCCGACGGCCGACACGAGAAATCGAAGGCACGTTCGTACATTGAGCACGTCCCCGCCGACCAGAAATCCCCAGCCTGTTCGAGCGAACCATCGAGATTGCCCATGGCAATGACAATCGGCATGGCCAGCCCCATTTAGACAAGAGGCTCATATTCTAGAAGAATCAAACTTTTGCCCAAGACGTAGCAGCGCCACGCCACCCCCCACACACCTAATGCGCTCAACCCTGCGGGAGGCATCGCTTGCCCTCGTGCGGCCCCAGCAGCCTCTCCATCAGCAAGCGGCCGTGTTGATGGACCCTCCACCTTTCTTTGTGGGTGGGCCTCAAGGCTGTATATTGCCGAAGGTACACTCTCGATCGGCTGGGACGTCAAAATGAAATATGCCGTTATAGGACAAAGCAACACTTTAGTTCGCGGTAATTTTGTCGAACAATTACGCGATGACTACCCAGAACATGAGGCCGTAGCTCTCGGTCGCTTGGGAGCGAGCTATTCAATCATACTCCCATATTTCGCACACGATGGGCGTTTTTTCAACGGGGCCTCTTTTTGTATCATTGATGTCTGCGTTGTTGATGCAGGACAGTTTGCTGGAGGCAGTTACGATATTTCCCGCTCCCGTCTTTGTCTGGAATGGATTGGACACCAATGCCGAAAATA
>NZ_JBAFWT010000012.1:0-138818 GCF_043195195.1 Roseixanthobacter psychrophilus | reverse complement strand
GTGATCTGGCTGCCTGAAGGAACCAACGAACACGAGCTCGTGCGCCAATTGCCGCTCGCGGTATCCGCTTATTGCACCTCCCAGATCCAATATTGCCGCCGCAAAATGCTGGAGGTGCGCCTCGAAGGACGCTGCGCACTGCGCGTCGGCGCCATCTTCCTGGTGATCTGCCTTGCCCTGTCGACGGGGTTGGACAAATGGCTCGGCTCGGACAGTTTGCTCGGCTATCTCTTCGGCGAGGGACTGCTGATCGCCGGTTGGGTCGGGCTGTGGCACCCGCTGGAGCTGCTGCTCTATTCTTGGTGGCCCTATTCCAGCGACATCAAGCTTTACGAGAAGATCAAAGGCATGGAAATGTCGGTGCGGCACGGGACCATGCCGGCGCAGGCGTGATATCAACAGCCCGGCCCCTGACACTACCCGATGGGTTTTGCTGAAGCGCCGCTTTTCAAGCATACGCATGACTTTCTACACATCGCCGACAAGCTGGGAACGCTTGCCGGCTCGGGCACAAGGGGCGGAAATGATCAAGGATCGCGCGGTGAGGGTTTTGCTGGGTCTGGTCGCCGCGGTGATCGTGTTTGCCGCCATCAACGAAGCCCAATCGATCCTCGCCCCTGTCGTGTTCGCGCTGTTCATCATCGCCATCGTCTGGCCGCTACAGAGGGCGTTCCAAAAATACCTGCCGGGTGTCGTCGCCGCGCTTGCAACCCTGCTGGTCACGCTGGCGGTGGTGGGCACCATCATCAGCCTCGTGGTGTGGGGCTTCGCCCGGGTCGGCCAGTGGGTATTCGCCAACGCCACCCGTTTCCAGGCACTCTACGGACAGGCCCATGACTGGCTGGAGGGCCATGGCTTCGTGATGGCGTCGATCATCACCGAGCATTTCGACGTGCGCTGGCTGCTCCTGGTATTTCAGGACCTCTCGGGCCGCATGCAGAGCCTCGCCAGCTTCCTGATCGTGACGTTCGTGTTCGTCATCCTCGGCCTGCTGGAAGTGGACATCTTCAAGCGCCAGCTCGCCGGCCTGCGCACCGGAACGTTCGGCCCCTTCATGCTTTCGGCCAGCGCCGACATCGGCACCAAGATGCAACGTTACATGCTGGTGCGCACCTTGATGAGCATTGCCACTGGCCTTGTGGTGTGGGGCTTTACCCTCGCCTCCGGCATGGAGCTGGCGACCGCCTGGGGCGTCATCGCCTTCACCATGAATTACATCCCCTTCATCGGCCCGTTCGTCGCCACCCTGCTGCCCACCTTCTTCGCGCTGGTGCAGTTCGAATCCTGGCAGATGGCGGCGTTCGTCTTCGTGTGCCTGAACGTGATCCAATTCCTGTCAGGCAGCTATCTGGAGCCGCGCATTGCCGGCAAGGCGCTTGCCGCCTCGCCCTTCATGGTGCTGTTCGCTGTGTTCTTCTGGAGCTTCCTGTGGGGCATCCCCGGCGCCTTCATCGGCGTACCCTTGCTGATCGCCGCGCTGACCCTGTGCGCCCACCATCCCGCCAGCCGCTGGGTCGCGGACCTCTTCTCCGGCCGGACGCCGACCGAGAGTGCCTCACCGAGTTGAACCTATTCGCCTCCCCCGACCTCGCACCCAGAGACACGCCATGCCGACCCTGACCTGCGAGATTTCCCAATCGCTGTGGAGCGCGCTGCTGGCGGCCACCAAGGAGAGCGGCGAAAGCCTGGATCACATCGTCTCCCGCGCGCTCGCCGATACACTGCAGGTGGATCACGGTACGTTGTTCCAGGTTTCCACCTCGGGCGCGCTGGTGGAGGGCCTGTTCCAGGGCGTGGTCTCGGTTGCCACCTTGCGGGAGCATGGGGATTTCGGGCTCGGCACCTTCGTCGATCTGGACGGCGAGATGATCGCCTTCGACGGTGCCTTCTTTCAGATGCGCGGCGACGGCTCGATCCGCCGGGCGGAAGACGCGCAGCAGGTGCCGTTCGCCATCGTCACCCATTTCGCGCCTGGCGCCCCGGTGGCGCTCGCCCCCTTCGGTTCGTTCGCAGAGCTGTGCCGGCAGATGGACACGCTACGCCACACGGACAATGTGTTCTTTGCGGTACGCCTTTCGGGCCGCTTCGGGCGGATGCACACCCGCATCGCCAGCAAAGCGGCGGCGCATGAGACCCTGGTGGAGGCGACCTCTCACCAAGCCGAATTCGAGGCCCGCGATGTCGCCGGCACCCTGATCGGCTTCTGGACGCCGTCCTATGCCAAGGGGCTGGGCGTTCCCGGATGGCATCTGCATTTCCTCAGCGTGGACACCACGTTCGGTGGCCATGTCCTGGACTGTGCGGGCGAAGGCATCACGCTGACGATGGAGCGGATCGAGGATTTCCGCATCGCCATCCCCGAAAGCACGGACTTCCTCGCCGCCGATCTGACCGGGGATACGACGCAGGCGCTGGACAAGGCTGAGCGGGCGACGGCGCACGCCTGATCCGGCGACCGGCCGAGTCGTCAGGCGGATGGCTCCTCGATGGAATCGACCCGGTCACGATAGAAAGCCAGATGCCCGGCGATCTCGGCGACGGCCGGGAATGCGCTCTCGTAGCTCCAGACGGCATTGACGGCCCGCCCGCCACCGGAGGGAATCGAGAAATAGCTGCAGTCGCCCTTGTAGGGGCAATAGGTTGCGTGCGTGCTGCGCTCCAGGAGCGCCATGTCCACATCCCCACGCGGAATGTAATGGACCGCGGGATAGGATGCCTCGCGCAGGACCAGGGCTTCGCGCGTATCGGCGATCACCCGGCCGCCGGCCGTCACGACGACCCGTCCGGGATGGCGCGTGACGGTGATGGGATGGTCCGGGCCGGGCTGCTTGATGGAACGCTCTGCCATGGTGTGACCTTTGCTTCGCGCTGTGCGCGGCGCCTTGGCCGCCGAACGGCGGCGGCCGCTCCCGGTGTCAGGTAAGGTCCCACTCAAGCCCGCGCAAGGCGGGTATCCGCGGGTCCATAATGCAAGATGCGCGCTGATTCGAACCAGCGCGCCGACGGAGGAAAAAGATGCGCCGGTGGTTGGTAAAGACGCTGCGGCGGGTGGGAGTCCTGCTCGCCGTGCTGGCGCTGATCGTGTTCGCGGGGCGCGGCGTGGACTCCCTGCGCGGTCCGCCGCTGGAACTGTGGCACACGTTCGTTCCGAAGGAACTGACGCCGGCCGAGCTGGACCGCGCCGACTGGCCCGCCTACCTCGCCGCCGAGCAGCGGATCTTCGCCAGCGTCCGCGCCGAGGTGACGGACAAATTGCCGGCGCACGCCCGCGTGCCGTTCGATCGCTATTTCGCCGATAGCCCGATTTATCCCGGCCGCTTCACGCAGGATTTCAACCGCTCCTTCGTGCTGGAGCCGCAGGGGCCGTTGCGCGGCGTCGCGGTGCTGCTGCATGGCCTCACCGATTCCCCCTACAGCCTGCGCCACGTGGCGCACCGCTATGCCGCCGCCGGCTTCGTGGCGATCTCGATCCGCCTGCCCGGCCATGGCACGGTTCCCGGCGCACTGACGGCGGTGGACTGGCAGGATTGGCTCGCCGCGACCCGCCTCGCCATGCGCGAGGCCAAACGCCGCGCGGGGCCGGGACTGCCGATCCATCTGGTCGGCTATTCCAATGGCGCCGCGCTGGCGCTGAAATATTCCCTGGACGCGCTGGATGCGGCCGAGCAGCCGCGCGCGGACAGGCTGGTGCTGGTCTCGCCCATGGTCGGGATCACCCCATTCGCCCGCTTCGCCGGGCTCGCCGGCATTCCCGCCATTCTCCCGGCCTTCGCCCAGTCCGCGTGGCTGAACCTGCTGCCCGAGTTCAACCCGTTCAAATACAATTCCTTCCCGGTCAAGGCCGCACTGGAATCCTTCCGCCTCACCCAGGTGCTGCAGGAAGCCATCCATGCCCACACGCGCGACGGCCGCATCGCCGGGATGCCGCCGGTGCTGGCCTTCCAGTCGATCCTCGATCACACGGTGGTCACCAAGGCGGTGATCGATACGCTGTTTGGCGCCCTGCCGAACAATGGCAGCGAGCTTGTACTGTTCGATGTGAACCACAATTCGCGGTTCGAGCCGCTGCTGACCTCGGATGCAGAAACCGCCGTGAGCCGCCTGCTCCCCCCGGCACCGCGCGGCTTTCGCGCCACCCTCGTCACCAACATCTCGCCCGCCACCGCCGAAGTCGAGGCACGCACGAGCGAGGCCGGCGCCACCGGCGAAAGCCGGCGCCCGCTCGGTATCGACTATCCCCGCGACGTCTATTCCCTGTCCCACATCGCCCTGCCCTTCCCGCTGGAGGACGGGCTTTATGGACTAACGCCTGATCCCACGGAGGATTTCGGCATCCGTCTCGGCACCATGACGGCCCGGGGCGAGTACGGCGCGCTTACGGTCGGCATCGACATGCTGATGCGCCAGTCGTCAAATCCCTTCTTCTCCTACATGCTGGAGCGCATCGACGCCGGTCTGCCCCCTCCGCCGGCGCGCTGATCGGCGGCGGCGGGATCATTTTGACCGCCCCGCGGACGCAAGGGAACGTCACGCGCTCTTGCGCGCGGCGGCCTTCAGCGCGGGCGGCCCTGGGGCTAGAACAAGTTCGGCAAGGACGCCCATCGGGGAAAACAGCATGGACTACGTGAAATTCGGCTCCACCGGCATGGATGTCTCCCGGCTTGTCCTCGGGTGCATGAGCTTCGGCGACCCTAGCCGGGGCAGTCACGCCTGGACGCTCGACGAAGCCACGAGCCGCGACCTGATCCGCCAGGCGATCGAGGCGGGGATCAATTTCCTCGATACCGCAAACGTTTACTCCGACGGCACGTCGGAGGAGTTCGTCGGCCGGGCGATGAAAGACTTCGCCCGCCGCGACGAGATCGTGCTTGCAACCAAGGTGTTCAACCGCATGCACCCGGGCCCCAACGGAGCCGGGCTATCACGCAAGGCGATCTTCACCGAGATCGACAACAGCCTGCGCCGCCTCGGGACCGATTATGTCGATCTCTACCAGATCCATCGCTGGGATCCGCGCACGCCGATCGAAGAGACGATGGAGGCGTTGCACGACGTGGTGAAGGCCGGGAAAGCGCGCTATATCGGCGCCTCCTCCATGGCGGCGTGGCAGTTCGCCAAGGCTATCTACACGGCGCGCCTGAACAATTGGACGCCGTTCGCGAGCATGCAGAACCATCTCAACCTGCTCTACCGCGAGGAGGAGCGGGAGATGCTGCCGTTCTGCAAGGACCAGGGCATCGCCGTCATTCCCTGGAGCCCGCTCGCCCGCGGTCGCCTGACCCGCGCCTGGGACGAGACCACGGCACGCCTGGAGACGGACGCCTTCGGCAAGTCGCTCTACCGGGAGACCGACCGGGTGATCGTCGACCTGGTGGGCGCCATCGCCGAGACCCGCGGCGTGCCCCGCGCACAGGTCGCTCTGGCCTGGATGCTGCAAAAACAAGGGGTTACCGCACCGATCGTCGGTGCGACCAAGCCCCGCCATCTCACCGATGCCATCGCCGCGCTCTCGCTCGTGCTGACCGAGGATGAGGTCGCCGCGCTCGAAGCCCCCTATGCCCCGCATGAGGTTTCCGGGTTCGTCCCGCCGAAATAATCGCAACGGGGCGGTGGGAAATCGCCTGGGCCCGGCCCGCATGTTTCATGTGAAACACCGGGCCGGGCGCGGAAGAACAGCGGATTATTTCGCCGAACATGGCCAATTTCGTCGACGAAACCGCATGTTCCGAAGAAGTTCTGCAACGACATCCAGCCGGCCCGCGAACGGGTTCGAAAAACCGGCCGGCGTGCCTCATTCCCCGACCCGGACTCCCCGACGGCTCCGTGTGCGGCGAAAAAGATTCGGGCCGCGGTGGAATAAAGCCCGGCTGGCGGAGTCAATCCTCCTGAAGGCGCCGTCGCGCCACGGGAGACCGTCATGCGAATTCGAACTCCATCCCTTGCCGTCGGCCTGGTCGCGCTGGCGGCGGCGTGTGCGGCAGGCTCCTTCGCCACCCAGGCGCACGATGCCGCACCGGCCGTCTCGGGAGCCGCCCAGCCCACGGACGAGGCGCCCTTTCTGACCGAGAACGCCGCCGCCATGGACAAGATGATGGCGGACATGGACGTCAAGCCGACCGG
The DNA here is from genome assembly GCF_043195195.1 of Roseixanthobacter psychrophilus. Taxonomy (NCBI): domain Bacteria; kingdom Pseudomonadati; phylum Pseudomonadota; class Alphaproteobacteria; order Hyphomicrobiales; family Xanthobacteraceae; genus Roseixanthobacter; species Roseixanthobacter psychrophilus. Next base: position 132,698 of record NZ_JBAFWT010000012.1, on the reverse strand, counting down.
CGACGTCGATGCGGATTTCGCCGCGATGATGATCCCCCACCACCAGGGCGCCGTGGACATGGCCGTCGCCTATCTGCGCTACGGCCGGAACGAGCAGTTGCGGCGGCTGGCGCAGGAGATCGTGGTCGAGCAGCAGCAGGAGATCGCGGCGATGCGCCTCGCGCTCGGCCAGCCCCTGCCGCCGTCCGCGCCGGCGCCGACCCAGCCTGTCGCCGTCATGCCGGCCGCCATCCCCGTCCATGACCTTTCCGCCGAGTCCCATTCCACCATGTCCCATAGCGCCATGTCCCACGGCAGCATGACCATGCCCGCGGCCATGCCGATGTCGACGAAGTAGGAGCCGAACGATGAACACCCGTTTCCTGACCGGCATGCTCGCGAGCACCATGCTCGCCTGCGCGGCGCCCGCCTTCGCCGGACAAGCGCCCTTCCCCGCCTCCACCCCCGACGTGCCGCTGAGCAGCCGCGACCGCGTCTATGCCGCCGAGCAGTTCTCCAACACGATCTCGGTCACCGATCCGTCGACCAACAAGCTGGTCGGCGTGATCCGCCTCGGCGATCCGCAGCCGGGCAATTTCAGCCCGCTCTACAAGGGCCAGGTGCTGGTGCACGGCATGGGCTTTTCGCCCGACCGCAAGACCATCGCCGTGGTCTCGATCGGCTCGAATTCCGTCACCTTCATCGACACCGCCACCAATGCGGTGAAGCACACCACCTATGTCGGCCGCTCGCCCCACGAGGCGTTCTTCACGCCCGACGGCAAGGAGGTGTGGGTGACGGTGCGCGGCGAGGATTACGTGGCCGTGCTCGACGGCACGACCTTTGAGGAAAAGACCCGCGTCAAGGTGCCGAACGGCCCCGGCATGCAGATCTTCTCGCCCGACGGCAAATATGGCTATGTCTGCTCGTCCTTCATGCCGGAGATCGTGGTGATCTCGGTCGCCGACCACCAGATCGTCGGGCGGGTGAAGCAGGCAAGCCCGTTCTGCCCGAATATCGCGGCCACCCCGGACGGCAAGCAGGTGTGGTTTACGCTGAAGGACATCGGCAAGACCCAGGTGTTCAACGCCCAGCCGCCGTTCGACATCATCAAGACCATCGACACCGGCCCGATCACCAATCACGTCAATTTCGCCCACAACGCCAACGGCACCTTCGCCTATGTGACGATCGGCGGGCTGAACGAGATCAAGGTGTTCCGCACCGACGACTTCTCGCAGGTCGCGACCATTCCGGTCGGCAACCTGCCGCACGGCATCTGGCCGTCGGGCGACGGCGCGCGGGTCTATGTGGGCCTTGAGAATGCCGATGCGCTCGCGGCCGTCGACACGCTGACCAACAAAGTGGTCGCCACCATCCCGATCGGGCAGGCGCCGCAGGCGGTCAATTACGTGCCGGGCGCGGTGCCGGAAGGCGACGGCACGGCCAATCTCCAGCCGCTCGGCGTCGCCGGCCAGACCGCGCATCTCACCCTCGCCCTGGCGGGCAAGCGGGAGGACAAGGCGCCGACCAGCGTCTCGCTGTTCGACCAGGGCCTGATCCAGGTGCTGCAGGCGTCCGTGACCGGGCTGGAGCCCAAGAAGCCCTACCTGCTCGCGCTGGCCAGCCAGCCCGACGGCAAGGGGGCACTGGAACCGCTCTCCGCCTTCATGACCAACCCGGCCGGCTCGGCCATCGTCAATGCCGCCGGGCCGATCCGCCAGATCGTGCAGAGCCAGGAGAAGGCGACGCGGCGCTATCTGGTGATCGCCGAGGGCACGCCGGCCCAGCCCGGCGCCGTGGTGCAGCACCAGACCGCCAACTGACGCGCTCGGCCGCCTTTCCCCTCGCCTGCGTGCGAGCGAAAGGCGGCCGCCGCCCATCCGCTCCGGGTTTGCCATGACAACCGAGATGATCCATCTGATCGAGCCGCTCATTCCCGCGTTGCGCCGCTATGCGCGCGCGCTGCTGCGGGATCGCGCGGCGGCCGACGATCTGGTGCAGGACTGCCTGGAGCGGGCGATCGGCCGCTGGCACCAGCGCCGGACGGACAGCGAGCCGCGCGCCTGGATCTTCGCCATCCTGCACAACCTCGCCATGACGCGGCTGCGACGGGCGGCCAGCCAGCCGCGCCCGGTGGCGGTCGAGGACGTGGGCGAGGGTGATCTCGCCAATCCGGCCTCGCAGGAGGACGGCCTGCGCTACCGCGATCTCGTTTCCGCATTGTCCCAGCTCCCCGACGAGCAGCGCACGGTGCTGCTGCTGGTCTGCGTCGAGGAACTCTCCTATGCCGAGGCGGCGCGGGTGCTCGACATCCCCATCGGCACCGTCATGTCGCGCCTGTCGCGGGCGCGCGAACGGCTGCACGCGGCGATATCCGACAATCCGAGGCCGGCAAGTGCCCACCCGCATCTGCGGAGAGTGAAATGACCATCCGCCCGATTACCGAAGACGATCTCAACGGCTATCTCGACGACGCCCTCGACGCCGAGCGCCGCGCCGAGGTCCGCGCCTATCTCGACACCCATGCCGAGGTGGCGAGCAGGATCGCCGCCTATCGCGCCGAGCGCGACGCCCTGCGGTCCGCCTTCGCGCCCGTCGCCGAGGAACCGCTGCCGCCGCAGCTCTCGCTCACGCGCATGATCGAGGCCCGGCGGCGCTCCACCGGCACCCCGCGCTGGTCCATGGCGGCTGCCGCCGTGCTGCTGCTGGCGCTCGGCGGCGCCGGCGGCTGGTCCCTGCGCGGCAGCGGCGCGCCGCCCTTGGGCGGGCTGCAGGCGCTGGGGCGGGAAGCGGCGGCAAGCTATGCGGTCTTTGCCTCCGACCTCGCGCGGCCGGTCGAAATCCGCGCCGAGAACCGGGCACAGCTCGTCGCCTGGACCTCGCACCGGCTCGGCCGCCCGGTGGCCATTCCCGACCTCACCGCGTCCGGCTACCGGCTCATGGGCGGGCGGGTGGTCGCGACCGAGCACGGGGCGGCGGCGCTGTTCATGTATGACGACGATCGCGGCAGCCGGCTGGTCATGTTCGCGCGGCCCATGGCCAGCGACCGGGACATGCCGATGGCGCCCCACGTCCAGGATGGGATCAACGGCTATGCCTGGGCCGACCGGGGCCTCGGCTACAGCCTCGTGGGCGCGGTGGCACCCGACACGCTGCATCCCTTGGCTAACGAAGTCCGCCGCCAGATCGGCAGCGACGCCTGAAGGGGCCGGGAATGATGATGAGCTATTTTCGGACGCTGTTCGCGGGCGCCCTCGGGCTCGGCGTCAATTTTCTGCTGCTGGGCCTCGCCGACCGGCTGGGCATCGTCACCGCACGCGGCGGCTTCCAGCGCCTGACGAAGCTGTGGACCGGCCCCGCACTGCACCGGTTCGGCGTGGATCGAGCCTGGACCGCGCTGCATCTGCCCGATCCGGGCGGGGCGCTCTTCATGCACGGCTTCAAGATCGCGGTCGGCCTTGCGATGGCGCTGATCTATCTCTGGATCAAGCCGCTCCTGCCGGGATCGGCCCTCGAGAAGGGGCTCCTCTACGCGCTGCTGGTCTGGCTGGTCAACGCGGCCATCGTCCTGCCCGCGCTGGGCCAGGGCTTCGCCGGGGCGGATACGCTGAGCGCGGTCGGAATCCTCGCATTCGCAATCGCCCACACCGCCTTCTTCCTGGTGCTCGCGGCGTTGATCTAGCGCCGATCGAAGGCGCCGCGGGCGTGTGGCTGGGCGCGCGGTGCCGGCCGTGATGCCGCCGCCTTGAACGGCTATCGTCGCCCGGGAGCGAAACTGTCGAAGGGCAGGCCGATGACGAAGCATCCGGAAAAGACCGATTTCCCCGTCAGCGAGGTGCGGCGCTATCTGGAGCCCGGGCCGATCGTGCTGGTGTCGTCGCACTGGCAGGGCAAGAGCAACATCATGACGCTCGGCTGGCACACCGTTCTGGAATTCTCGCCTTCGCTCGTGGGCCTGATGATTTCGGCCGGCAACCACAGCCATCGGATGATCCGCGACAGCGGCGCGTGCGTGATCAACCTGCCGACGACCGCGCTAACGAACACGGTGGTGGGCATCGGCAACACCTGCGGCGCGCAGATCGACAAGTTCGCCACCTTCGGCCTCACGGCGCAGGCGGCGGACAAAGTGGATGCGCCGCTGATCGGCGAATGCCATGCAAGCTTCGAATGCCGCATCCACGACGATGCGCTGGTGGAGCGCTACAATTTCTTCATCTTCGAGGTGGTGAAGGCCCATGTCGCCGCCTCCCCGAAGCATCCCGAGACGCTGCACTACACCGGCGACGGCGTGTTCATGGTGTCCGGCAAGATCATCAGCCGGCGCGCGCTGTTTCGGCCCGAAATGTTGTAAGCGCCGCCGCGCGACAGCCATCCGCCAGGGGCTTGTTGCTGGCGCTTGCCGACGCGCCGTCCCCCCGCGCTCTTGCCGCCGGGTTTCATCATTTACGCCGTGATCCCGGATGCATCGGCAACAGCTCATGCGGAAATGCCCGACGCCTCCGGTTCGGACTCCACCGCCGGCCTCACGCCGGAGGTGGCCCACACGGTAACGGGCAGCCCTATTTGATGCCGATAACCATACTGTCCGGGCCGACGAGCGGCTCGATGCGGATCGCGGAAAAACCTGCTTCGCGCATCCAGGCGCTGCAATCGGCGCCCGTATAGTCGAATCCTCCCTTGGTCTCGATCAGCATGTTCACACTCATCAAGAGGCCAAAGGTATTTTCCCGGCGGTCATCGTCGATGATCGCATCGTAGACGATAAGTGCACCGCCCTTTGGAAGTGCCGCGAATGCCTTGGCGAGCAGGAGCTTTTTTTCCGCAAGGTCCCAATCATGCAGAATGTGACCCATGATGATGACCTCTGCCCCGGGAAGTTCGTCCTCAAAGAAATTGCCGGCCTGGAATCGGATCCGCGAGGATAGCCCCAGGTCGGCGACGAGCTCTTCGAAGACAGGCTGCACCTGAGGGAGATCGAAACCGATCCCGCGGAGATGAGGATGGGCCTGCGCCAGCGTGACCGGCACCATGCCCTGCGCCGCGCCCACATCCACGAACGTCTTGTAACGATCCCACGAGAATTTGGCGGCGATCGCCTGCGCCGCGCCCATGCTGATTCCGCTCATCGCAATCAGGAACCCGCGCAAGACCTGCGGATTTGCATACATGGCTGCAAAGAAATCCCCGCCGGTCTTGCCTTCGTTCTGAGGTTTACCGGTGCGCAATGCTTCGGTCAGCGACGCCCAGAACCCATACAATCGCGAATTGGCCAATTCGAGCACGCCGCCGATGTAGGATGGCTTAGCTCTGTCGAGGAACAGATCGGTTTCGGCGGTATTGCGATAAACACCGGCCTGGCATTCCAGCATGTTCAACGCGACCAGCGCATCCAGGAAATCTCGCGCCGACCGCGGATGAAGCCCTAATCTTCTCCGCAAGGCTTCAAAATCTGCCGGTCCACTTGCGAGGGCGCTGAAGACACCGAGTTCGACCGCACTTAACAATACTTTCGAGCCCCAAAAGCCGAGACCCAATTGAAGAATTGCATCGGGTGTCACGGCTCTCGACGCGCCCCCCCGCGGCGCCGGCTGAAGGCTGCTTCCAGAGAGTGAACCGGCCGTAGTCTCGCTTACGCTCATAATCATCTCCGATCTTTGGGTGCGGTCGGTCACGGGACAAGGTGATCGATCCGCGCGAGCGTCCTACCGATGGTCGGCGGTGTGAGACGCAAAGCCTGCATTTTTCCAAAAGATGGTCTTTGAGTATCGAGGTGGTGGTGCGAAAAGCGATGTCCTGAGGACTTACGCCCGCAACAGCTAGAGCATTCCTCCGGTGGACTCTATCATACAATGAGATGATAGACGTAATTGCAACCTCAATAGTGATCAGAGAAACGCTTTACTTCCGCAACGAAAGCATAAATCCGTTGAAAAGGCCGTAAGGTTGCTTTTCGGTCACGGCCGGGCCGCCGCGCAGCAGCGCGTGACCGCAGCCAGCAAAGCTGGACCATCGAACGGCTTTCGAAAAAAGCCCTGATGGCCTTGGACGGCCGCGCGTTTCTGGGTTGCGGCCTCGGGGAGTGCGGTCATGAAGATGATCGGCAAGTCAGGACGTGCATCGCGTACCAGCCGTTGCAGTTCGAAGCCATTGATGAGCGGCATTCCGATGTCGGCGATCAGGCAATCGATCTCGGGCAGAGTCCTGTCATCGAGCAGAGACTGAGCCGAGGAAAACGAGCACACCAAATATCCCGCCGACTCCAAAAGATTCTCAAGCGAATCGCGAATTCGGAAATCGTCGTCAACAATTGCGATTTTGGACTGAGGCAGACTGGTCATTTCGCAACCATTCCTGCATGCCGAGAATGGGTGATGGGTATGTCAAGTTTTTTGGCGATTCTGACGAGATCGGCCAGCGAGGTGGCTTCCATCTTCTGCATGATCCTGCCCCGGTGGATCTGAAGCGTCACCTCACTGATTCCCAGTTCTGCGGCGGCTTGCTTGTTGAGCAGGCCACTGGCAACCAACGGCAGAACTTCCCGCTCCCGGGGCGTGAGGGAGGCGAGGCGTTGGTGCAGCTTGGCCAGTTCCCGCCGCACCAAACGGGCGGCCCGATCCTGATCGACCGCAGCGTTAATCGCCTCGATCAACTCCGCCTCGCTGAACGGCTTTGCGAGAAAATCGACGGCCCCGCCCTTGATCGCCCGCACGGAAGAGGGAATGTCGCCATGTCCGGTAATGAAGACGATGGGCGGATGATCCCCATCGGCAATCTGTTCCTGCAACTCCAGGCCGTTGATATCGGGAAGCTTCACGTCCAGAACCAGGCAGGCGGGCTGATCGGGCCTTGGAAAGGCGACATACTGGGTGGCGGATTCAAACGCGAGCGCACGCAAATCGAGAGACATCAGGAGTTCGCAAAGTGCTTCGCGTATCCGATGATCGTCATCCACGATGAATACAATAGGCTCTTCGGTATTCATTGCGGCTCACCCGAATACGCAAGAAGGGTAAACGCGAACGTTGTTCCGCTGGGCTGGTTCTTGGTTGCCCATAGGCGACCGTCGTGCGCCTCGATGATCGAACGGCAGATCGCCAGGCCCATGCCCATGCCGCTTTCCTTCGTGGTGAAGAAGGGCTCGAAGATCCGCTCGGCGTCCTCGATCCCGCAGCCGCAATCGCGAACCTCAACCAGCACCTCGCTCCCCCCCTTCCGTCGGGATCGGATCACCAGCGCCTTTGCATCGCCCGCGCTTGCCTCCATCGCATCGATTCCATTCCGCGCGAGATTCACAAGAACCTGCTGAATCTGCACGCGATCGAGCCAGATCAAAGGCAAATCCTCTTCCAGATCCGTTTCAATTCTAATTTTTTTCCTCGTGACGTCATCTTTGATCAGTTTGCATACTTCCGCGATCACTTCATTCACATCAACGCAGACTCGGGTCGAGATCGTCTGCTTGAACAGCGCGCGAATTCTGCAGACCACTGCGGCTGCGCCGTTCGCGTCGCGAATGATCCGTTCGGCCGTGATCTGGGCACGGTGCAGGTTGGGAGGTTCGGTGGACAGCCAGCGTTGGCACGCATGACTGTTGGCGATCACGGCGGCCAACGGTTGATTGACTTCATGGGCAATCGAGGCGGAGAGTTCCGCAAGGCTTGCGGCTTGCGCAGCGCGCGAGAGCTTGTGCTGCGTTGCGCGAAGCGCGTCCTGCATCCGCGTTTCATCTTCGATGTCGACACATACGCAATACCATTGGACGACGGCACCCTCATCGTTGCGCAAGGGCTCAGCCCGGGCATCGACCCAACGGTACGCTCCATCCACCCGGCGAAGCCGATGCCTTACGCTCAGTGTGACTTCGGTTTGCACGGAGTGAAACCAAAGTCGTTCCAGTTCAGCAAGTTCATCTGGATGGACAAGGGCTCGCCTCGCAATGGCTCCGAGGCTGGTGCCTTCCGGATGTCGAAAGCTGTCCAATGTAATGCCCGTAAAGTCGACCATGCGCTTGTTGAAATAGGATGGCTCCCCATCGGGCGTTGCGCACCAGACAAGCACCGGAATGGCGTCGATGAGGAGCCGGAACTGTCGCTCGCTGTCGCGCAGGGCCTCTTCCGCCTGCTGGCGGTCATCGACATCGACCTCCACGCCGTACCAATGGACGATCCGGCCATCGCCATCGTGCAACGGTTCTGCCCGCGCATCGACCCAGCGATACACACCGTCAGCCCGGCGAAGCCGATGCGTCATGCGAAAGGGTTCGCCGGTCCGGATGGAGTGAAACCAAAGTCGCTCCAACTCGGCGAGTTCGTCCGGATGGACAATAGCTTGCCGCGTGAGGGACGGCCGGCCTCCGCCTTCCGAGGCGTCCAGCGTCCTGCCGGTATAATCGACCATGCGCTTGTTCAGATAGGAGGGCTCACCATCGGGCGTCGCGCACCAAACGAGGGCCGGAATGGTGTCGATGAGCAGGCGAAGCCGGTGTTCGCCGCTGCGCATGGCCTCTCCGGTTCGTTTTTGGCCGTCGCTGCCGGTCGTCGGGCCGTACCCGCCCGGTGGCGTTTCCCGCTTTTTGTCGCGCACAAGTAAGCCGATGGCGATCGTCGCCGCCAGGAAGGCCGCCAATCGGAGATAAGCTCTGATGTCGAGCGGAAGGTCGAAATCAGGAAGGAGAAAGAAAATGCCGAGCGCGAGACCACAGATTCCGATCAAAAGCACCGCCGGGCATCTGTCCCTCCAAACGCAGGCCGCCGCAAAGACCGCCAGCAGGCCGGAGGCCTCTCCGGAAACGCAGGCCAGGACCATGCCGGCGATCCCAGCGAGACCGGCCAGCGAGGCAACCTGCCACTCCCGAGGCGCCTACCGGTGACGACCTTGTGATCGGAAGTTCCCCTTCCGGAACGCTCATTTCGGACATCCAGGGTGCTGCCGGGCACCCCGCTCGGGTCGTCCTGGGTCATCCCTTTAGCACTCTCACACCGAGACGGTTTCTCGCTACATTTGATGCGCGGTCTTCAGCATCTGCGCCGCGCGCTCGCCGATCACGACGCAGGGGGCCATGGTATTGCCGGTCGTTACGCGGGGCATGATGGACCCGTCCGCAATCCGCAGATTTTCTATTCCGTACACCCTAAGCGTGTTGTCGACCACAGACATGGCGTCCCGCCCCATCTTGGCGGTACAAGTCTGGTGCCAGTAGGTGTGAATGCTGTTTCGAGCCAGTTTTTCAAGATCAGGCCCCTTCAGGTCACCGGGGATCACCTCACGTGTCACAAAAGGGCGCAACGCGGAGGAATGGGCGATTTCACGACAAAGCTCGATGCTCCTCAGAAAAGCTTTCAGATCGTCCGGATCTGCGAGGTAATTGGCGTCAATCTCCACCGCGTCGCGCGGATCTGGTCCCGTGAGGTGCAGTTTGCCTCGACTCTTGGGCCGGATGACGCCTGGAACGAACGTCCACGCGTTCTTGGGAGCATTGAAGCTCTCCAATTCTGGACTTGCATATGCCCCTTCCAGATGGACACACTGCATATCCGGTGTATCGAGCTTAGGATCGCTCTTCCACAGAATACAGGAGCTTCCATCACGTGGGGCCGCTTCGTTGGGCTCGTGCTCCCATACACAACCGAAGAGAAGAAAGTGATCCTGAAAGTTCTTCCCGACTCCGGGAAGATGCTGCACCACCGGAATTCCGAGACGCCGCAACTCATCCTCATGTCCAATGCCGGACTGCATCAACACTTTCGGCGTATTGATCGCGCCCATCGACAGGACAACCTCACGCCCGGCAGAGATACGATGGACCTTGCCGTCGTAAGAAATCTCGACGCCGGTCACCCGCTTTCCCTCGAACACCAGACGCGTCACCAGCGCCTGGGTGAGGACGGTCAGATTCGGTCGATCCATGTACGGAAACGTGTATGACCGGAATACCGAGAACCTCTTCCCCTGATGCTGTCGCACTTCAACTTGGGACCATCCGCCATCGCCCTCCATCATTCGGCCGTTGAGGTTTTCAAACGAAGGAATGCCGACTGAACGCGCACCCTCGGACACTGCAAGAGCAAGAGGGGTGGACCTTGTGGGTTCGACATGTAGGGGCCCTCCCGTTCCCCTGTATTTTGGATCTGGTTTCCCCTGCCAGTCTTCAATACGACGATATATTTTCATTACAGATTCGTAATTCCATGCTTCGTCACCGGCCTCCGAGGCGAAGAAATCCCAGTCATTCTTGTGTCCATGCACCCAATACGTCACATTGATGCTGGACCCGCCACCAAGAACCTTACCCATCGACATTCGAAGGATGCGATTGTTCAGGTTTGGATTGGGCCGCGCGCGAAAATCCCAATCGCGCTCACTCCCAAGGTTGGACTGCCACTGGGAGACTTCCATCACGTTAGGTACGTCATCAGAACCTCCGGCCTCGATCAACAACACGCTGACCTCAGGATCTTCGGCCAGTCGCCCCGCCACGACAGAACCCGAAGAACCGGAGCCGCACACGATAAAATCGTACCTGGATTTCAGATTATCGGAGAGTTTCTGCTGATTGACACGTACCCGTCGAGTAAACTCAGCGGCCTCGGCGTCTTGAGCGGAGAAAGCCATGTGAACATCCGTTTCTGCTAGGTCTTCAGGAAGCCTCTGCTCACGCAGCGCGCTTTTTTGAAGGATTTCGCCGCAAACCGAGGCAATCGACCAGTCGGCTTTTGCTGCGGCTTAGAGGATGAGCTTTGAGATTTCGTCGGAATGGAAGATCAGGGGAAGATCTCTGGACTTCACTTCGATGGGCTTTGCCCCCATGCGCTTGGCCATGAAGCGCTCCAGATCCGGGTTGTATCGCGACGACGTCGCAGGTGGCTAATTCAGTGCTGACCTGCCTAAAACCGCATCCTGAGGCCCGGTTTCTGCGGTTCCCGTCAGCGCAGATCCCAATGCCATGTAGGCTTCAACTGACATCGCAAACGCAACTTCGAAGCCATCCGACGTTCTCACCGAGAGAATTCGGTAATTGTTCTTTGCTGACTCCAAAGACCACGACCCCATTGGAAAAACGTAGCGCGCCTGGGCGTCGCCGGTCTGCATCTTCAGCCCAGCGGACAGAACATGAGGTAACGTCATGATAAGTGACTCGGCTTGACTGAATGGAATCTCGACTGACACCGGCCCGCCAGCTTCCGCCTCAAACTCAATTCGAATTGACTTCCCTCCACCGCTCACATTGCAAGTTGTAAGTTGTTTACTCACGATCTTATAAGGCGACGGATTCTTGGGAATGTCGGACATTCACTCATCCCTTTGAATATGCGAGTTGGAGCCTGTTTGGAAATTCAAAAAGGGGGCTGCGCGATCCCTTATCGTCTTGCCCGGCCTTGTGCCTGCGATCCAGGCCGGACCGCTTGATGCAACATATGAATATGGTCCTTGTCCCGCCGCATAGTTGATCGGGACACGCCCGGCCACGACGCTCCGAAAAGCGCCGATCGACGCCCCCTCACCCGCCCGCTGCGCGGTCGACCTCTCCCCGTGGGGGAGAGGTCGGGAATGGGAGAGGGCGGAAAGGGAAGACTTCCAGGGTTTTGCTCCTCTCGGTGCCTTACGCACCCACACGGATCCCCCTCACCCGCGCGCTGCGCGGTGGATCTCTCCCCCAGGGGGAGAGGCGTATTTTAAAACAGTCTCTTAGAACGCCCTGAAAGGAACACAGGTCGACAGGGCCATGATGCCCATCAGTAAATCCACCGGCCGTGCGTCGCCTTTTCTTGTCACCTGCATCCTTATGCCGTTGCTGTTGCATGTGGTGTCGCAGTCTATTGCGCTGGTTTGTACCATCTCACGCGTGAGGCCTGCCATCATGTGTATGTATGATAGCGGCGGCTGCCATGGCTGCGACCCAGCTTCGGCGCAGCAATCAGGGGGTTAAATCCGCCTGTGGGCCTGAAACTGAGCATGGCCCATAGATCGGCGGCTCATTCATTGTCACAGCCGCCCTCCCCAGGCGCCCGCGCGCAGCACCACCGCCCGGGAGGCTTGCCGAATCAGCCTGTTTTCTCTGGCTGCGGTACGCGAAGGGCGGAGCCTCCCAACCCGGTCACCCGCGCGCTGCGCTGGCGTCCGAAATGTCAATCGGGTAGGTAGCTAGGTGAGTTTCCCTTGCAATGGACTCCGGACTGCATCCGGCGTCCAGGCAGGGGCAGTGAGGGTGATCATCAAGAACGGGCGGGGGCCATAGGATGACGAGGCAATATATTCCCGGGGATCCACTGTTTGCCCAGCAATGGCATCTGCGGAACACCGGACAGGCGATTTATGGCCTGCCGCAGGACCCTGCCGCCTATCGCAATGATATCAACGTCACCGGCGTGTGGGACGACTATACCGGTGCGGGTGTTATCGTCGGCGTGCTCGACGATGGCTTCCAGGCCACGCATCCCGATCTCGCCCCGAATTATCTCGCCGACAAATCCTACAACTACCGGACTGTCCCGCCAGGCCCTTCGTTCGGCGAGCACGGCACCGCGACCATGGGGCTGATCCTGGCCGCCGAGAACGGCGTCGGCGGCGTGGGCGTCGCCTTCGATGCCAAGGGAATCGGCTATGCCGCAGCGGATCTGACCACCAGCTTCATGCGAGCTTCCGCACGCATGCTGCTGGACGGCGTGGACGTGAGCAGCAACAGCTGGGGCTCTCCCGGTTCGCCCCTCTCCTTCACGGTTGCCGATCGGGCGGCGTTCGAGGCGACGCTTGTCAATCTCGTTCAACTCGGCCGCGACGGCCTCGGCACGGTCGCCCTTTTCGCCGGCGGCAACGAGCGCGAGAACCACTACGACACAAATTTCTTTCCTTCCTCCAGCTCGCCTTATGCGATCACCGTCGCGGGTGCCAACGTGGACGGCACCGTCTCAAGCTATTCGACCCCCGGCGCCTCCATCCTGTTTGCCGCCCCCGCGAGCGGCCAGGCGCGCATCGGCGGCGCAAAGGATGTGCCGAGCATCGTCACCACGGACCTCACCGGATCGGCGGGCTTCAACAAGACGCCCAATGGCGATTACACCGACACCTTGGGCACCGCCGGCAGCCGCGGTTTCAACGGCACGTCCGCAGCGACCCCGATCGCAGCCGGCGTCGTCGCGCTGATGCTCGAAGCCAATCCCGAGCTCGGCTATCGCGACGTCCAGGAGATTCTCGCCTATAGCGCCAGGACCCCAGCATCGGTTGCCACCTGGACGGCCAATGCGGCCACCGATTGGAACGGAGGGGGCCATCTCTACAGCAACGATCTCGGTTTCGGCGAGCTCGACGCTCTGGCGGCGGTGCGGCTTGCCGAGACGTGGCACAAGCAGAGCACGTACGACACGCTGGTGCAGGCCACGCAAACCTTCCCGCCCAACGGCGACGATCCCTTCGATTTCGAATCGACCGTGAAGGCCGGCGAAACGGGCACGTTTTCCGTGAGCTTCACCGACGTCATCCGCGTCCAGCACGCCACTTTGTCCCTCACCATCACGCCGCCCGGCGGCAGCAGCTTCAGCGGGGTGACGGTAACGCTGACCGGCCCGGACGGGCATGCCAGCAGCACGTTCCTGAACGCGGGCACGTCGATTCCCGGGCTCACCCCCACCTTCACCTTCGATACGGTGCACGATTGGGGAGAACTCAGCACGAACGGCATCTGGACCCTGACCGTCTCGAACGCCGCCACAAACCCGGACCTGAGCTTTGTGAGCTCGCTCACGCTGCTGGGCGACAGACCCTCGTCGGGCCAGACCTTCATCTATACGGACGACTACGCGCGACTCGGCGCCTCCGACCCCGCCCGCGCCGTCCTGCGCGGCGACGCGGGCGTGCACGCCATCAATGCCGCGGCGGTGACGGGCGATACGATTGTGGACCTCGCGAACCACGCCGCAACCATCGCCGGGGTGGCGACCACCATCGACGGGCAGACGCGGATCGGCACCGTGATCACCGGGGACGGCAACGACAATATCGTCGGCGACGCAGGTGATAACATCTTCCTATCCGGTCGGGGTGACAATCAGATCATCGGCGGCGGCGGGACCGATACCCTCGAATTACTGAAGACGCTTGCTGATTATACGCAGCTTCAGCATGGAAATTCAGTCGTAATCGAAGGTAGCGCGAGTCACGACACCACCTCTGGCATCTCCACTCTGGAATTCGCTGACGGCGCCCTTACGCTGGGCACCAACGCGCTGGTCACCGAAATCTTCTACGCCCTCTCCAATCCCGACGTGTTCGCAGCGGATGTGGACGCAGATGCCCACTACGCCAATTTCGGCTGGCGCGAAGGCCGGGACCCCAATGCCTGGTTCAGCACGACGAGCTATCTCGCGAACCATGCCGATGTGCGATCCGCGGGCATCGACCCGCTCGATTATTACGACCAGGTCGGCTGGAAGAACGGCGACGATCCCTCGGCGAAGTTCGATGCCAGCCTCTACCTCAAGCTCAATCCCGACGTCGCCGCTTCCGGCATGGACCCGCTGCGGCACTATCTCGAGTTCGGCGAGGCGGAAGGCCGCAAGGCCTTGCCCGTGGTCGACAGTGCCCATCTCGCGGGGGCGTTCGACCCGACCTTCTACAAATTGGCCAATCCGGACGTGGCGCTTTCCGGCATGGATGCGTTGACCCACTTTCTCACCTACGGCAAGGCAGAGGGCCGAGACCCCGACGCGTTTTTCGACATCAGCTATTATCTCGCCGCCAATCCGGACGTGGCGGCGGCGGGCGTCGATCCGCTTCAGCATTATCTCGATTTTGGATGGAAGGAAGGCCGCGATCCCTCCAGCCATTTCGACACCAGCGACTATCTCACCGCCTATGTCGACGTGAAGGAAGCCGGCATGGACCCGCTGCTGCACTTTCTCCGGTTCGGCATCGCCGAGGGCCGTTCGGCATTCGGCGACCTGTGAGGCCCACGTCAGCGGCGCGCGCGCAGCGCGCCGCCTGCACCGGTTTAGGCTGCGCGATCCAGCACCGCCGCGAGAAAGGCATCGCAAGCTGCTGAGCGGAAGCCGCGGCGGCGAATGAACAGAGTGTCCACCGCCGCCAGGGGGTGCAGGGTCACGTTCGCCCCCGCACCCTGAAGATCGATCACTGAGCGCGGCACCACGGCGAAGCACCCGCCCGCGGCGACGCAGGCGATGATCGCATGGTAGGACCGCAACTCCAGATTGCGTGCCACGTGTTGCCGCGTGCCGGAACGCGCCAGCCAGATTTCGACAAAGCGGCGATAACTGCACCCCTCCTCCAGGGCCGCCAACCGGCTCACCTGCAAGTCGTCCGCCGTCCGCACCGCAGGATGGTCCTGCGGCAGGACGAGAATCAGTTCTTCTGAAAACGCGGTCGTGGCGTCCAGCCCGGGCACGGCGCAGGGATCGTGACCACTCTCCCCCGGGAGGCGCGCCACGAAGGCACAATCGATCCGATGCGCGAGCACGCCCTCCACCAGCGCCCGGCTCGTGCCGGTCCGCAGGTCGAGATCCACTTGCGGCCATCGCTGATGAAACGCCGCCAGCGGCGCGGGAAGCCGGCTCGCCGCCGTACTCTCCATCGCGCCGATGACGAGGCGGCCGGTCGGAATCTCCGGCGTCAACGCGGCCCTTGCCTCCGCGCCCAGCGATAGAATGTGGTGGGCGAACTCAAGATAGGTCCGCCCCTCGGCCGTCAGCGCCATGCGCTTGCCATCGCGCAGGAAAAGCGCCGCGCCGAGATGCTCCTCAAGCTGTTGCAGCCGGGTCGTGACGTTCGAGGGCGCACGCCCCAGGCGCTCCGCAGCCCGGGTGACACTGCCCAATTCCGCCACGGACGCGAATATCTCAAGCGTCGTGAAATCCACCGGCGGCCCCTGCTTGATCAGATTATGAGAATGATTTAGAAATAATGTTCTCATTTAGAGAATGTTTCGTCAACTCCTGTGGTGTCCGACATGACCCAATGGCCCGACCGCCGCATCCTCGACCTGTTCGGCATCGAGGTTCCGATCCTCCTGGCGCCCATGGCCGGCCCCGGCTCGCCGGAGCTGGCGATCGCCGTGGGCACTGCCGGCGGCCTCGCGAGCCTGCCCTGCGCCCTGCTCACGCCTGAACACTTGCGCGCCGCGCTGAACACCATGCGGCCGGCGCTCGCGGGGCGGGCCGTGAACCTGAACTTCTTCTGCCACGTCGCCCCGCAGGCAGACCCCGTGCGCGCGCTGCGCTGGCGCACCCGCCTCGCGCCTTATTATGTGGAGCGTGGGCTCGACCCGGAAGCGCCGGTGGCTGCTGGGGCGCGCGCGCCATTCGACGACGCGTTCTGCGCCATCGTGGAGGCCGAGCGGCCCAGGGTCGTCAGCTTCCATTTCGGCCTCCCCGACGCGCCCTTGCTGGATCGGGTGAAGGCCACTGGAACGAAGGTCATCTCTTCCGCGACCAGTGTCGCCGAGGCGGTCTGGCTGGAGGCACACGGATGCGATGCGATCATCGCCATGGGGCTGGAAGCCGGCGGCCATCGCGGCCACTTCCTCTCCCACGACCTGTCGCGCCAGACTGGGACTTTCGCCTTGGTGCCGCAGGTGGTCGACGCGGTTTCCGTGCCGGTGATCGCGGCCGGTGGCATTGCCGACGCGCGCGGCATCGTGGCCGCCTTGGCGCTCGGGGCATCGGCGGTGCAGATCGGCACCGCCTTTCTGTTCAGCCCCGAGGCGAAGACCCCTGCCCTGCACCGCACGGCCCTGGAATCAGCCGGAGAAGACAGCACCGCATTGACCAATCTGTTCACCGGCCGTCCCGCACGCGGCATCCTCAACCGGGTGATGCGGGAAGTCGGACCGCTTTCTCAGGATGCGCCGGCCTTCCCGCTCGCGGGAGGCGCCCTCGCTCCGCTGCGCGCCCATGCCGAAGCGCAGGGAAGCGACGACTTCACGCCTCTGTGGGCGGGCCAGTCCGCCCGTCTCGCGGCGCGCCTCCCGGCGGGCGAACTCACCCGCACGCTCGCGGCCGAGGCCCTGGCGAAGCTCGGCCGCTGAGGCTTCACCCGAGGGGGCGCGGTCAAGGCGCTGGATCTGCCAGCCTTCGGGTGATCCGTTCATCTTCAAGGGTCATTTTCCAGACCCGCGAGCGCTACACTGTGCGCCGCTGGAGCATGCAGCACTGAGTCTGGACGAATGACGCGGAGTTGAGGCTATGGATCTGGCGCACCATGTCGCCGGCAAGGGCATCGTCGTCACCGGTGCCTCATCGGGCCTGGGGGAGCATTTTGCCCGCTTGCTTGCCGGCGCCGGCGCGCGGGTGATCGCCGCCGCGCGGCGCACCGACCGGTTGGCGGCGCTCGCCGAGGAGGCACGGGCGAAAGGCTGGAGCATCGACCCGCTCGCGCTCGACGTCACCGACGATGCCGCCATCGCTCCGTTCTTCGAGGCGGTGAAGGAAAGGCTAGGGCGGCTCGACATTCTCATCAACAATGCCGGAGTCGCCGACACCACGCCCGCCCTCGACCTCACCCCGGATGCCTTCGACAGGGTGGTGGACACCAATCTTCGCGGAGCTTTCTTCGTCGCCCAGGGCGCCGCCCGCGCCATGAAGGAAGGAGGCGGTGGCAGCATCGTCAATATCGCCTCCATCCTGGCGCTGCGGGTGGCGGGAAACGTGACGCCCTACGCCATCGCCAAGGCCGGCCTCGCACAGATGACCCACGCTCTGGCATTGGAGTGGGCGCGCTATAACATCCGCGTCAATGCGCTCGCACCCGGCTATCTGGAAACCGAGCTGAACGCGGATTTCTTCGCCTCCCCGGCCGGCCAAGCGCTGATCAAGCGCATCCCCCAGCGCCGGCTCTCCCGCCTCACGGACCTTGACGCGCCTTTGCTGCTGCTCGCGGGAGACGCCGCGCCGACCCTCACCGGCGTGGTCCTGCCGGTGGACGGCGGCCATCTCGTTTCCTCCCTCTAATTCTCCTCAGGGGCTCCGATGGACTTCACCCTCCCCCCGCATATCGAAGCCGTCCGCGCCCGCACGCGCACCTTCGTGGCCGATCACATCCTGCCGCTGGAGGCCGACCGGGCGAATTACGACGCCCATGACAACATCGCCGAGCCGGTGCTCGAACGGGTGCGCGCAAAAGCCCGCGCCGAAGGGCTGTGGGCGCCGCAGACGCCACAGGCGCTGGGCGGGATGGGCATCGGCATGGTGGGGCAGGCCGCCATGTATGAAGAGGCGAACCGCTCCATCTTCGGCCCCGCCTGCTTCAACGCCGCCGCCCCCGACGACGGCAACATGATGCTGATGGCCAAGGTCGCGACGCCGGAGCAGCAGGCGTGGTGGCTGAAGCCCGTGGTGGCGGGCGAGATGCGTTCCGCCTTCGCCATGACCGAGCCCAATCCCGGCAGCGGCTCCGACCCCGGCATGATGCTGACGCGCGCGGAAAAGCGGGGCGACCGCTATGTGATCACCGGCCGCAAATGGTTCATCACGGGGGCGGAGGCCGCGGGCCGCTTCATCGTCATGGCCCGCACGTCGGACGATCCCCGCACCGGCCTCACGGCCTTCCTGTTCGATGCCAAGGCGACCGGCTGGCGCATCGAACGGCGCATCGAGATCATGGGGCCGGAGGAGCACGGCGGCCATTGCGAGCTGATTTTCGACGGGCTTGAGATCCCGGCCGAGCATGTCCTCATGAAGGAAGGCGACGGGCTGCGCGTCACGCAGATCCGCCTAGGCCCCGCGCGTCTCACCCATTGCATGCGCTGGCTCGGGCTCTCGAAACGTGCCCTGGAGATCGGCCATGCCTATGCCAGCGAGCGCACCGGCTTCGGCATCCGCCTCGCCGACCGCGAGAGCGTGCAGATCAAGCTCGGCAAGGCTGCATCGGCGATCGAGGTGGGCCGCCTGCTGGTGATGAAGGCGGCGTGGCTGCTGGATGCCGGCGACAAGGCCCGCAAGGAAGTCTCCATGGCCAAGAACCACGTGGCCGAAACCCTGCATTTGTGCGCCGACACGGCGCTCCAGCTCTGCGGCGCCAAGGGCTATTCCAAGGACACGCCGCTGGAATGGATCTATCGCTATGCCCGCCAGGCCAAGCTGGTGGATGGGGCGAGCGAGGTGCACGACATGGTGCTGGCGGGCTTCTACGCCAAGGAAGGACAGGATTTCTGGCGCTGGGGCTCCCCCCATGGCAAATGACGGGGCGCCCGATGAGGGCCTGCCCCTCGACGCCCTCGCCGCTTTTCTTGCGCGCGAACTCGGTGCCCGCGCCGTGGTGCCGCGCGCCGCGCAACTGCTGAAGGGCGGCGCCATCCAGCAGAACTGGCGGCTCGACCTCACCATCGAGGGCGGCCCGGAAGCCGGCGAGCGCTCCTATGTGCTGCGCAAGGATGCGCCGAGCGTGGTGGGGTCCAGCCATGGGCGGGTGGCGGAATTCGAGATCATCAAGGTCGCGCACGCGGCGGGCGTCACCGTCCCTCGCCCCATCCTCGCCTGCGCCGATGCCTCCCTGCTGGGCACGCCCTTCGCCCTGATGGCGCGGGTGGAAGGCGTCGCGCTCGGCCCGCGCGTGGTGAAGGACACCGCGCTCGGCGGCGATCGGGCGGCTCTGCTGCGCCGGCTCGGCGCGGAGATGGCGAAGCTGCACCGCGTGCGCCCGCCCCATGCTGCCCTCGCCTTCCTGCCCGCACCACCGGACGATTTCGCCCGCACCGACATCGCCGACCTGCGTGCCGCGCTCGATGCGCTGGGCGAGCCGCGCCCGGCGCTGGAATGGGGGTTGCGCTGGGGCGAGGTCACCGCGCCCCCACCAGGTGATATCTGCCTCATCCATCGCGATTTTCGCACCGGCAATTACATGCTCGATGCGTCTGGACTGACAGCCGTTCTGGACTGGGAATTCGCCGCCTGGGGCGACCCCATGGCCGACCTTGGCTGGTTCTGCGCGGAATGCTGGCGCTTCGGCCGGCCGGATCTGGAAGCCGGCGGCATGGGCGCGCGTGCCGACCTCTATGCCGGCTACGCGGCCGAAAGCGGCCGCGCGGTGGACGATGCCCGCGTGCGCTATTTCGAGGTCATGGCGCACGTCCGCTGGGCCATCATCGCCCTTCAGCAAGGCGCGCGGCACGCCAGCGGACAGGAAAGCTCGCTCGAACTCGCGCTCACGGGGCGGATCGCCGACGAATTGGAACGCGCGATCCTGAAAGCCACCGCACCCGCGACTTGGGAGAAATGTCGATGACCGACCATCGCACACCCCGTCAGACCTTCGGCGCGGACCTGCTCGCCATCGCGCGCAAGACCTTGCAGGACGACATTGCGCCCCATCTCTCCGGCGACCAGCGCTATCAGGCCGCCATGGTGGCGAATGCCTGTGCCATCGCCGCCCGCGAGTTGGAAACCGCGCCCGCCGCGGAGCAGGCCGAGGTCGCCGCTCTTTCGGCCGGCAACGCTCCCTTCCCCGCCATGCTCTGCGCCGCCATCCGCGCCGGCGGGCACGATGCAAATCTCCACCTGCACGCGGCTCTGCTGCGGCAGGCGCTCATCGCCACCTATTGTACCCGCCCCAGCGCCCTGCAGGCAGAAGAGCGCGCCGAGGTCGATGCCTTGATCGCGCGCCACATCTCTTGAAAGTTCGGGACGTGACGCGCCGGGCCATCTGAACTTAAAGCACCGCTCCCGCTCACACCCGCTCGATGGCCAATGCGATGCCCTGCCCGCCGCCGATGCACATGGTGATCAGCCCATAGCGGCCGCCGGTGCGCTGGAGTTCGCTCAAGGCCTTCACCACCAGGATCGCACCGGAGGCGCCGACGGGATGGCCGAGCGCGATCGCCCCGCCATTGGGGTTGAGTTTCGCCGGGTCAAACTCCAATTCCTGCGCCACCGCGCAGGCCTGGGCGGCGAACGCCTCGTTGGATTCGATCACGTCGAAGTCTGAAACCTTCAGGCCCGTGCGTTCGCACAATCTGCGCACCGCAGGCACCGGGCCGATGCCCATCTCGCCCGGCTCGACGCCCGCATGGGCATAGCCGACAATGCGCGCCAGCGGCGTCTGACCGGAGCGTGCGACGCGCTCTTCCGCCATCAGCACCAGGCCCGCCGCGCCATCATTGATGCCGGAGGAATTGCCGGCAGTCACGCTACCGCCTTTCTTGAAGGCCGGGCGCAAGCTGGCGAGGATCTCGGCGGTGGTTGCCTTGGGATGCTCGTCGGTGTCAAACACCGTTTCCTTGCGCCCGACCGTGACCGTTACCGGCAGGATCTGGTCGCGGAAACGCCCCGCCTCGATGGCCGCGCGGGCGCGCTGCTGGCTGGTGAGCGCCAGTTCGTCCTGAGCCGCGCGGCTGATGTTCCATTTCTCCGCGACATTCTCGCCGGTGATGCCCATGCCGCCGTGGCCGAACGGGTCGGTGAGCACGCCGATCATGAGGTCGGTCGCGGCCATGTCGCCCATGCGCTGGCCAAAGCGCGAGCTGGACAAGAGATGGGGCGAGCGGCTCATGCATTCCGCGCCGCCGGCAAGTGCAACCTCACAATCGCCGAGCAGAATCGCCTGTGCCGCCGAAACCACCGCCTGGGCCCCGCTCCCACAGAGGCGGTTCACGTTCATGGCCGGCACCTCCTTGGGGATGCCACCCTCCATGGCCGCGACCCGGCTGAGATAGGCATCGCGCGGCTCGGTGATGATGACATGGCCGAACACGACCGTGCCGACCTCCGCCCCCTCGACTTCCGCCCGCTTCAGCGCCTCGCGCGCCACGAGGCTGCCGAGGACGGTGGGAGGAACCGACGCGAGCGCGCCGCCGAAGGTGCCGATGGCGGTGCGCACGCCGGACAGGATCATGACGGATTGAGACATGCTTGTTCTTGAGCCTCCCTGAGGGCGGGCGAACCGCCGTTCGGTCTTCGGCCTAAACCCGCGATGGGTCCCCGCGCAATAGGGGCCGTGGCATCTTTGGCAGACATCGTATGCGCGATTGCGGGCGGTGGGTGCGGCCGATCAGGGGTTGGGCTGCACCTCTTCGCGCGGATCCGGCAGGCTGTCCTTCTCCACCGGCGAGACCTTGCGGCCCGCCATCTCCGCGCCGGCATCCTTGGGCAAGCGAAGGAAGCTGATGACCGAGGTGGCGCTGATCAGGGCGACGATCAGGAAGGCCGGCGTGAAATCCGCCAACACCAGATTGGTCTCGCCCCGGAGATCGCGCATCACCTCCAGGATCAGGCCGGCAACGGCCACCCCGAGCGAGATCGACACCTGCTGCCCGACGCTGGCAAAGGAGGTCGCGCGGCTCATGGAGGAGGGCTCCACGTCGGCATAGGCGATGGCGTTCAGCGCGGTGAATTCGAGCGAGCGGAAGAAGCCGCCGATCAGGAGCACGGACATGATGACGAACGTCGGCGTACTCGGCGTGAACAACGCGTTAGAAGCGATGAAAGCTGCGGAAATCAGACTGTTCACCACAAGGACGCGGCGAAATCCGAAGCGGCGGATGATGGGGGCCGCGGTGGTCTTCATGATGAGCGCACCGGCCGAAGAGGCGAACGTCATCAGGCCGGAGGCGAACGGCGACAGGCCGAAGGTGAGCTGCAGCATCAACGGCAGCAGGAAGGGCAGCGCGCCGATGCCGATGCGGAACAGCGATGCGCCAATCACACCGGCACGAAATGTCGGCAATCGCAGCAGGTTGAGATCCAGCACCGCATGCGGCGTGGCGTGCGCATGGCGCACGTAAAGAGCGAGCGCCACGGCACCGATCGCGGTCACGCTCCCGGCCACCCAAAGCGGCACAAGCTCCTGTCCCATCACGGCGAATCCGAACACAAGTCCAGAAAGCCCGATCCCGGAGAGCACGAGGCCGTGCAGGTCGAGCGGCGGCACATCCTCCTCGCGCACGTTTTCGATGAAGCGGGTCGCCAGCACGATGCCCAAAATCCCAATGGGAACATTGATGTAGAAGATCAGCCGCCAGTCGAAATAGGTGGTGATGAACCCGCCCAGCGGCGGCCCCAGCACCGGCCCCATCAACGCGGGAACGGTGAGCCACGCCAGCGCGGACACCAATTGCGCCTTCGGGATGCTGCGCAGGATCACGAGCCGACCCACCGGCACCATCATCGCCCCGCCCATGCCCTGGATGATGCGATAAAGCACGAAGTCCGACAGGCTGGTGGACATGCCGCAGAGGATCGAGCCGATGGTGAAGATAACGATGGCAGCCCGAAATACGGTGCGCGCGCCATAGCGGTCGGCGGCCCAGCCGCTGGCGGGAATGAACACCGCGAGACTCAGGAGATAGGAGGTCAGGGCCAGCTTCAGCGCGACCGGGTCCTCCCCGAGCGAGGCGGCGATGGCCGGCAGCGAGGTGGAGATGACGGTCGAATCCACCTGTTCCATGAACAGCGCGCAGGCGACGATCAGAGGGATCAGGATTTCGCGGGGAATCTGGCGGGAAAGCATGGGCGCAGGCAATCTTGCTCCGCTTGGACTGCCCTCTTAAACCATCTTTTTCCATCCCGCCATGGCTTGCCGTCGCGGTTCGCCGATGCGCGCAAAGCCGCGTACGGCGAGGTTCCAGCCCGCTTATTCCCGCTTTATGCCAAAGCACCGCCTTCCGGATGGAGCCCTTATTGGGGCCGTTGCATCCTGTCTTCCGCAGCGCCAGGTTCGCCCTGCGCTGGCGTCAATGAAGGAGGGCTCAATGCCCCTGGCCATTTCTGCCGCCGTGCGGCATCGCCAAGACGACCCTGAAATCGAACCGGAGCCGTTCAGTCCCGCCGGGCGGCATCAATCGCAGTGCGAGGGACTTTCGCTCCGGTCCGCCACAGCGCCGACGGCCGACCCATCCCACGCGATATCTGCGAGCACGCCCACATGGTCGATCGAGGAAATCGCCGCTTTCGCCCATCTGAGGCCCTGTGATCACGTTGTCGTGCTTGGGCGGGAGGGCCTCAACCTCGCGCTCGCCCTGTGGCGCTCGGGTTTCACCAATGTTGGCTGTGCCCCCCGCAACCTCGACAAGGTCGCTCACGGCGCCGCCGATGCTTTGATCATCGACCATCTTCCAGCCGAGGAGGATTTCGCCGCCGCCATCGAGCGGAACCGCAGCTTCGTGCGCCGGGGCGGGTGGGTGCTGGTGCACGTAGCCCGCTCGGCAGGGCGCGGCGCCCTGCCGGCCCTGCGCGGCCTGCTGGCCAAAGCGGGATTTTCGGTGGGGCCGGGCATCGTGGACGGCGCCGGCGTCTGGATCGCCGCCCGCCGCGAGGACACCATGCCAAGGCTCGCGTCCTAGGCTGGCCGCTGTCGGAAGCGGTCAAGCATTTGTTGGCCGGAGCGCATCCCTAAATCTTGAAGGGCGCGGGAGCATTCCCATATGGACTCTTGGTTCGCAGGAGTGCCGCACGCCCATGATTTACATCGTCGCCGCCTTGCTTCCGCCGCTTGGCCTGCTGCTCAACGCGCAGCCGCTGTCGGCGATCGTCAATCTGGTGCTGATCGTGCCGTGCATCCTGCTCGGCCTGATCTTCCCGCTGTTTTTCGCGGTGCCCTCCGCCCATGCGGTGATCGCCGTGCACATGAAGCGCTCCGACCGACGCCAGCGCGAGATCGTGGATGCCATTTCGCGCCACGGTGTTCCGCCGGGCTGGGGCCGCTGAGCCCCGCGAAATTGGACGTCGTAACGCTTAAGGGCGCCCCCTCGGGCGCCCTTTTCATTGGCCGGACAGGGCGCGCACGGCCAGCGCGGTAGCGGAGGCGCGATTTTCGACGCCGATCTTCGCGTAGATCTGCTCCAGGTGCTTGTTCACCGTCCGTGGGCTGAGGCCCAGGATCTGGGCAATGTCCCGATTCGACTTGCCACGGGCGATCCAGGCCAGCACCTCCGCCTCGCGCTGGGTGATGGAAAGCGCCCGGCGGAGCACCTCTTCCTCCCGCGCCGGCACCTCGTCGATCACGCGCAGCAGGAACTCGCGTCCACCGATCTGGCCGACATAGGCGAGCTTCAGCGCGCGTGGGGGATCGGCGAGGCGGGAGAGGTCGATGCCATCGCGCTGCGCCGCGTCCGAGGTCTGGCATGCCTCCAGCCAGCGATGGACCGCCTGCGGCAGCACAAAGCCTTCACCGGGCTGGGCGGGGGCGATCTGCGCCATCAGGCGGGTGGCATGGGGGGTGCTCCAGAGCACCCGCCCGTCGAGATTGGCGGCCAGCAGGAACCGACCGGCCGCATCAAGCGCCACCTGCGCGCCCTGAGTCTGGCGGGCGTTGGCGAGATGCACCTTCATGCGGGCGATGATTTCGCTCGGTACGATCGGCTTGGTGACGTAGTCCACACCGCCGGCCTCCAGGCCCTGGACGATGTGCTCGGTCTCGGAGAGCCCGGTCATGAAGATGACCGGGACATGGGCGAGGGCCTTGTTGGTCTTCAGCGCGCGGCAGGTCTCGAAGCCGGTCATGCCCGGCATGATGGCATCCATCAGGATGATATCCGGGGTGATCTGCTCCACCAGGGCGAGGGCGTTCGCGCCCTCGACCGCCACCAGCACGGTGATGCCCGCCTCCTCCAGAGCGTCGGTGAGCATGCTCAGGGTTTCCGGACTGTCGTCCACCACCAGGACGATGTCGCGTCGCTTGGCGCTATGCATCATCGCTGCGCAGACCCTCCAGGACAGTCATGTAACGGTTGAGATCGAAGCTGCGGACGATGTCGCTCATCTGCGCGACGAACTCCGCATGGTCTGGGGATTCCTCGCCGAGCGCCCGGAGCTTGGCCTGGATGCCGCGGACATAGCCGATGCGCCCGAGCTTCAACAATTCCTCGATGTGGCGGTTTTCAGGCGCGATCAATTCGCCGGGCCGCGGGGCGGACTCCGGGGCGGGATCGTCATCGTAGATCCATTCGAGGCCCAGCAGCACCCGCAATTGCTCGAGCAATTGGCGCAGGTCCACCGGCTTGACCATCTGCTGGTCGTGGTGGCGGCCCTCCGCCTCGGGCCGGCCAATGTCGCCGGCGTTGGCGGAAATCATGATGATGCGTGCGCTTGGCGCCACTTTCGCGCGCAGGCGGCGCGCCGCCTGCCAGCCGTTGAGGCCGGGCATGGCGATATCCAGCAAAATGAGGTCCGGCTGGGTCTGCGCCGCCAGTTCCAGGCAAACGCCGCCATCCGGCGCGGTGAAGACGACGAAACCGAGCGGGCGCAGCAATTCACACATGAGATCGCGATGGGCCGGGTCATCGTCGGCCACCAGCAGTGTGCGCGGCTCCCCCCGATAGCCTGTGACACGCCGCTCGGCCGGAGCGGCATCGTCCGGGGTGGAGACCTCCGACAACAGGAGGCGAACGGCGAAGATCGAGCCGCCCTGCGGCCCGTTCCTCAGCACGATCTCGCCGCCCATGATCTCGGTCAACAGCTTGGTGATGGTCAGGCCAAGGCCGATGCCAGTGTAGGTGCCGGCCCGCCCGCCGCGCTCGAACGGCTCGAAGATGCGCGTGCGGTCCTCCTCGGCGACCCCGAGGCCGGTATCCTCAACCTCGAATTCCGCCACCTGATTGCGGAACGAAACGCGCAGGGCCACGTGGCCCGCGGCGGTGAACTTGATGGCATTGGACAGCAGGTTGATGAGGATCTGCCGCAGCCGCTTTTCGTCGGTAAACACCACCGGCGGCAAACGCTCGGAGCGGGTGTAGCGAAAATCGATGTCCTTGGCCTTCGCCTGCAAACGGAACATGTCGACCACCTGGTCGAGCAATTCGTGGATGCGCACCTTATCCCGGTTGAGATGCAGGCGGCCGGCCTCGATCTTGGAGATGTCCAGCAAGCCGTCGATGAGGCCGGAGAGATGCTCGGCGCTGCGGCGGACCACGCGGATCGCGTCCCGCCGGCCGGCGGGAATGGTGGTGTCGCGTTCCAGCAACTGGGCATAGCCGAGAATGGCGTTCAGCGGCGTGCGCAATTCGTGGCTGATGCCCACAACATAGCGACTTTTTGCGAGGTTCGCGGCCTCCGCCACCTCCTTGGCACGCTG
Source organism: Roseixanthobacter psychrophilus (assembly GCF_043195195.1). Lineage (NCBI taxonomy): Bacteria > Pseudomonadati > Pseudomonadota > Alphaproteobacteria > Hyphomicrobiales > Xanthobacteraceae > Roseixanthobacter > Roseixanthobacter psychrophilus. The sequence goes on along the minus strand of NZ_JBAFWT010000012.1, from coordinate 105,707 downwards.
GAGCTTGGCATCGGTGCGCTTGTGCGCCTCGATTTCGCGCATCAGCAGCGTAGTCTGGCGCTGGCTTTCCTCCTGCGCCACGTTTCGGCTTTCCTGCGCAAGCACGAACAACCACGCCACCACCCCAACGACGATGATGAGGACGAAATAGACCGTCCACAAGGTGGTGCGGATGGCGTCGCCATAGGCGGGGGATTCGAACGTGGCGTGGAAATAGATGATGGCCAGGATGACGGCGATGAGCGACGCGAGCGTCGCCAATATCGCGGTATAATGGCCGATCCGGGAATTCAGCCGCTTCACCGCCCAATGCGGTAAGGTGGCGGTCAGGAAGGCCAGGATCTGGTCGGCCGCGCGCGCACCGTCCTTGCAGCGGTCGCGGCAGCGGGCATCAAGCGAGCAGCACAGGGAACAAATGGGGCCCGCATACAACGGGCATTGGGCCATATCCTCATGCTCGAACTTGTGCTCGCATACGCAGCACCGGATCGTGCCCTTCCCGCTCCACTGCACCTTCGGCGCGCGCGCCGTGTAATAGCGGCCCTTGGTGGCCAATGCGATGGCCGGCGCCGCCAGGAAAGAGACGGCTAGCGCGACGAACGGTGCGAACGCCTGCAGCATGCGCCCGAACTGGCCGGAATAGGCCAGAACCGCCACCGCCGTCCCCAAGGCCACGGAGCCGACCCCGACCGGGTTGATGTCATAGAGGTGGGCGCGCTTGAACTCGATGGTGGGCGGGGAAAGCCCGAGCGGCTTGTTGACCACGAGGTCTGACACCAAAGCCGCCACCCAGGCGATGGCGACGATGGCATAGAGGCCGAGGATTTCGTCCAGCGCCTTGTAGATGCCGAGTTCCATCAGCATCAAGGCAATCGCAACGTTGAACACCAGCCACACCACCCGCCCGGGATGGGAATGCGTCAGGCGCGAAAAGAAGTTCGACCATGCGATGGAGCCGGCATAAGCGTTCGTCACATTGATCTTGAGCTGGGAGATGATGACGAAGATGCCGGTAAAGGCGAGGGCCGCCTGCTGGGAGGGCAGCATGGCCCCGAAGGCGACGAGATACATCTGCGTCGGCTCGGCGGCATGTTCCAGGCTGATTCCGTGCTGGAGCGCGAGATAGGCCAGGAACGAGCCGATCATCATCTTCAGCGCACCGGGAATGATCCACCCCGGCCCGGCCGCCAGAAGGCTGGCCCACCAATTGAACCGGTTGCCGGCCTCCCGGCGCGGCAGGAAGCGCAGGAAATCCACCTGCTCGCCGATCTGCGCCACCAAAGCGAAGACCACGGTGGAGGCGCCGCCGAAGGCGAGCCATGAGAAGCTGCCGTCCGCCGGCCCCAGCCGGCCGGTAAAATCGGTCCAGGCGGTAAGATCCTCCCCGTGGGTGAAGGCGATATAGGCGAGCGGAATGATGTGCAGCGCCAGCCATACCGGCTGGGTCCACATCTGAAACCGGGAAATAAGCGTGATGCCGTGGGTGACCAGCGGGATCACCACCAGCGCGCTGATGATGTAACCCAACGCAAGCGGGATGCCGAAGCACATCTCCAGTGCCAGCGACATGATCGCCGCCTCGATGGCGAAGAACAGGAAGGTAAACGACGCATAGATCAGCGAGGTGAAGGTGGAGCCGATATAGCCGAAGCCCGCGCCGCGCGTGAGCAAATCGATATCGACGCCGAATTTCGCGGCATAGAAGCAGATCGGAAAACCGGCGGCGAAAATGATCGCGCTGACCACCAGGATGGCGGCGATGGCATTGGTGAAACCGAACGAAAGCGTGATTGCCCCGCCGATGGCTTCAAGCGCGAGGAAGGAGATCGCGCCGAGCGCGGTATTGGCGACACGGAATGACGACCAGCGCCGTGCGCTCTTGGCGGTGAAGCGCAGGGCATAGTCTTCCAGGGTCTCGTTGACGACCCATTTGTTGTACTGCCGCCGAACTCGAACGATCCGCTGTTCCCCGGCCATTTGTTCCCCGGCCCTTATGAATTTCCCCAACGTCATGCCCGACCCTGCGCCAGACATCCCTGCCTCGCCGCCCATCCCACCCCGCGTGACCACCCCCAGCGGCACCGCGTGGTTGGCCGGGACGAGCCCGGCCATGACGAACCGGAGCGGCATCCACAAGATAATTCATTATGCCATGGCCTATTTGTCGACGCGTGGCTGAATTTATCGCGCTCCTTGCCGCCCCCTGACCAATTCGCAAGCATTTCCCCCGCTCTCACGACCAGTATTCAATATTCCCCCATCCCAAGAGAGACGCGTCCCCGCGCCTGCACGCTGCGGGCCCGCGCGCCCGCGCGCGCAAATTACAAAGCATGCGGAAAAACCTCTTCTGCCCGAGCGATCATAGGGCGTTCGTCGCTCGCCCATATACGTCAATCACCGTATTGCTGCGGCGCATCATCCCCGGAACCATGGAACCCAGGCAGGACTTCGTTCGGTCCTGTTTTCGATCCGTAATGCGCTGGAGGGGACCTTTATGTCGGGCAGCGATGATCGCAACAGCAAGATGAGTGCAACACGACGGGACGTCTTGAGGGGGGCAGCAGCCCTTCCTCTTGCCTCCCTCATCCCGGCCACAACCTTATTTTCGAGCCAGGCCGCCGCACAGGCACCGGCCACGTCTGCGGTGAATACAACAGGATTGGCCGTTACCGATACGGAAGTCACCGTCGGCATCCTGCATTCCGTCACCGGCACCATGGCGATCTCCGAAACCGGCTCGGTTCAGGCCGAGAAGCTGGCCATCGACCAGATCAACGCGTCGGGCGGCATCCTCGGCCGCAAGATCAAATACATCCAGGAAGACGGCGCCTCGGACTGGCCGACCTTCGCCGAGAAGGCCAAGAAGCTCCTGGTGCAGGACAAGTGCGCCTCGGTGTTCGGCTGCTGGACCTCCGCCTCGCGCAAAGCGGTTCTGCCGGTGTTCGAGCAATATAACGGCATGCTCTATTACCCGACTTTCTACGAGGGACTGGAGCAGTCGAAGAACGTCATCTACACCGGCCAGGAAGCAACCCAGCAGATCATCGCCGGCCTCAATTGGGTGGTGAAAGAACGCGGCGCCCAGACCTTCTACCTGCTCGGCTCCGACTATATCTGGCCGCGCACTTCAAATAAAATCGCGCGCAAGCACATCGAGAACTTTCTCAAGCTCAAGGTGGTGGGCGAAGAATATTTCCCGCTCGGCCATACGCAGTTCAATTCGGCCATCAACAAAATCAAGCTCACCAAGCCCGACGTGATCTATGCCATCATCGTCGGCGGCTCCAACGTCGCCTTCTACAAGCAGCTCAAGGCCGCGGGCATCGACCTCTCCAAGCAGACGCTGCTCACCATCTCGGTCACCGAGGACGAGATCCTGGGCATCGGCGGGGAAAATATCGCGGGTGCCTTCGCCTGCATGAAATACTTCCAGTCCCTCGACAATCCCAACAACAAGGCATTCGTCGAAGCGTTCAAGAAGACCTATGGCGATAAGATTGTGATCGGCGACGTGACGCAAGCCGCCTATCTCGGCCCCTGGCTGTGGAAGCTCACGGCGGAAAAGGCCGGCTCGTTCGACATCGACAAGATCGCCGCCGCCTCCCCCGGCGTTGCCTTCGACAAGGCGCCGGAAGGCTATGTGCGCATCCACGAGAACCATCATCTGTGGAGCAAGACCCGCGTCGGCAAGGCCCGCCCCGACGGCCAGTACGATGTCGTCTTCGAGACCGCCGAGCTGGTGGAGCCGAACCCCTTCCCCAAGGGCTACCAATGAGTTGAGGCTTTCACCTCTCCCCGAGGGGAGAGGTTGACGCCGCAAGCGGCGGGTGAGGGGCTCGCGACTCTCCGGTGAAGTCACAGCCCCTTACCCCAACCCTCTCCCCCTCGGGGAGAGGGGCAGGAAATCACCACGGGGGTGCTTTGATGCTGGGATATTCGCTCGGGGAGCTCGGCTCCATCTTCGCCATGCAGGCGTTCGCGGGCCTGATCCTGTTTTCGGTCTTCGTATTGATGTCGCTCGGGCTGGCCATCATCTTTGGTCAGATGGGCGTGATCAACATGGCGCATGGCGAATTCATGATCCTCGGCGCTTATATGACCTATCTGACCTCGCAGCTCTTCCAGAGCTATTTGCCTGGCCTTTATCCCATCTACTTCTTCGTTGCCATGGGGGTCGCCTTCCTCGCCAGCGGGGCGCTGGGCATGCTGGTGGAATGGGGCATGATCCGCTTTCTCTACAAGCGCCCGCTGGACACCCTGCTCGCCACCTGGGGTCTCTCCCTCATCATGCAGCAGGCGTTCCGCTCCATCTTCGGTGCCCGCGAAGTCGGTGTTGAACTGCCCGACTGGATGATGGGTTCGCTTCCCGTCACCGACACCATAGATGTGCAAATCAACGGCCTGTTCGTCATGGGCCTCACCACGCTGATCGCCGGCGCGGTCTATCTCCTCATGTACCGCTCGCGCTGGGGGCTGCAGGTGCGCTCGGTGATGCAGAACCGCACCATGGCGGGGGCGGTGGGCATCAATACCGAGCGGGTGGACCGCTACACCTTCGGCCTCGGCTGCGGCATCGCCGGCATCGCGGGGAGCGCCTTCACCATGATCGGCTCCACCGGTCCCACGGCGGGCCAACTCTACATCGTCGACACCTTCCTGGTGGTGGTGTTCGGCGGCGCGGCGAGCCTGCTCGGCACCATCGCCTCAGCCTTCACCATCTCCCAGGCCCAATCGACCATGGAATTCTTCATGTCCGGCTCCATGGCCAAAGTGCTGACCCTCATGGTGGTCGTGGGCATCTTGATGGTGCGCCCCGAAGGCCTCTTCGTCCTCAAAGTCCGCCGCTGAGGAGCGCACAGATGCAAAGCGAACCTTTCACCCTGCGCTCCAAGGATCTCATCGGCGTGCTGCTGCTGGCCGCCCTGCTGTTCGTGATCCTGCCGGCGATCCTCGATCCCTTCCGCCTCAACATGGTGGGCAAATATCTCACCTATGCCTTCGTCGCCGTGGGCCTGGTGCTGTGCTGGGGCAATGCCGGCATTCTTTCGCTCGGCCAAGGTGTGTTCTTCGGCCTCGGCGGCTATTGCATGGCCATGTATCTGAAGCTGGAATCCTCCAGTATCGAAGCGACCAAGATCCAGTCCACGCCCGGCATTCCCGACTTCATGGACTGGAACCAGATCACCGAACTGCCCTTCTTCTGGGTGCCGTTCAAATCGCTGGGGTTCTCGCTGGCAGCGGTGGTTCTGGTGCCGGCCATCCTTGCGCTGATTATCGCCTTCGCCCTGTTCAAACGGCGCGTCGGCGGGGTCTATTTCGCCATCATCACCCAGGCGATGGCGGCGATCGTGACGATCCTCATCGTCGGCCAACAGGGCTACACCGGCGGCATCAACGGCATCACCGATCTGCGCACCCTGCACGGCTGGGACATCCGCACCGATGGCGCGAAGACCATCCTTTATTTCGTCAATGGCGGCCTTCTGATCGGCTGCATTCTGCTGTGCCAGTTCGTTCGCCGCTCCAAGCTCGGCCGCATCCTCGTCGCCATGCGCGACAAGGAGGACCGCGTCCGCTTCTCCGGCTACGACGTCGCCAGCTACAAGATCTTCGTGTTCTGCTTCGCGGCGGCGCTGGCCGGCATTGGCGGGGCCATGTTCACCTTGCAGGTGGGCTTCATGTCGCCCTCCTTCGTCGGCATCGTGCCCTCCATCGAGATGGTGATCTATGCGGCGGTGGGCGGGCGGCTCTCTCTGCTCGGCGCGGTGTACGGCACGCTACTGGTGAATTGGGCCAAGACCTCGTTTTCCGAGAGCTTCCCGGAATTGTGGCTGTTCGGCCTCGGCGGCCTGTTCATCGCCGTGGTGCTGCTGTTCCCCAACGGCCTCGCCGGGCTCTACCGCTCCTATGTCGAGCCGCGCATCGACGCGCTGTTCACCCGCAAGCGCACCCCAGGCGGGGATGCCGCGCCCGCCGCCGCCCCGACCCTGGCCGAGTGAGGAGACAAACCCATGAATGCCGCTCCCATCACCGACCAGATCGCGCCCGATTTCCTCCTCGCCGTGGAGGGGCTCACCGTGTCCTTCGACGGCTTCAAGGCGGTGGACGACCTTTCCTTCTATGTCGATGAAAACGAGATCCGCGTCATCATCGGCCCCAACGGCGCCGGCAAGACCACGGTGCTCGATCTCATCTGCGGGCGCACCAAGGCGACCTCGGGCTCCGTGCGGTTCAAGAACACCGAACTGACCAAGCTGAAGGAATATGAGATCGTCCGCAAAGGGGTGGGCCGCAAGTTCCAGAACCCTTCGATCTATGACGATCTGAGTGTCTTCGAGAATCTGGAAATCTCGTTCCCGCGCGGACGCGGCGTGCTGGGTGCCCTCGCCTTCAAGCGCGACGCGGAAGTACGCGACCGGGTGCAGCACGTGGCCGAGACCATTTTTCTCGCCGATCAGCTTCACCGCAAAGCCGAGTTCCTCAGCCACGGGCAGAAGCAGTGGCTGGAGATCGGCATGCTGCTGATCCAGGACCCCGAGCTGCTGATGCTCGACGAGCCCGTGGCCGGGATGAGCGTCGCCGAGCGCAAGAAGACCGCCGAATTGCTCAACACCATCATCAAGGACCGCTCGGTGATCGTGATCGAGCACGACATGAAGTTCGTCGAGGACATCGCCCACAAGGTCACGGTCCTGCACCAGGGCAAGATCCTCTCCGAAGGATCCATGGCCAAGGTGAAGGCCGATCCGAAGGTGATCGAAGTCTATCTCGGCCATTGAGAGGGCGACAAAAATGCTCGACGTTTCCAACCTCGTCGTCTCCTACGGGCAGAGCGAGGTTCTGCACGGCCTGAATTTCACCGTCGCGCCCAATGAGATCGTTGCCATCATGGGCCGCAACGGCATGGGTAAGACCACGTTGATGAAATCGCTCATGGGCGTGGTGCCGACCCGTTCCGGCAAGGTCTCCATCGGCCAAAGCGAGATCACCGCACTCAAAAGCTATGAGCGGGTGGCGAAAGGCGTCGCCTATGTGCCGCAGGGCCGCATGATCTTCTCCGCCATGACGGTGGAGGAGAATATCGAGACCGGCCTCGTCTCATCCGGCGCGCGTAAAGTGCCGGGCGACATCTACGAGCTGTTTCCGGTGTTGCTCGACATGAAGAAGCGGCGCGGCGGCAATCTCTCGGGCGGCCAGCAGCAGCAGCTCGCCATCGCCCGCGCGCTCGCCACCAAACCCAAGGTGCTGCTTCTGGATGAGCCGACCGAGGGCATCCAGCCCTCCATCATCCGCGAGATGGCCCGCACGCTGAAGCGCATCCGCGATGAGAAGGGCCTCTCCATCGTGGTGTCGGAACAGGTGCTCTCCTTCGCCCTCGATATCGCCGACCGGGTGCTGGTGCTGGAGAACGGTTCGATCGTCCATGAGGACCTGCGGGCCGATATCGACGAAGCCAAGGTCGCCAAATTTCTCTCGGTGTGAGGCCCCCGCCTCACGCCGTCCCTTCGCCCAAGAGAGTCAAGCAAGCTGGGAGCTGTCCATGGCCGATACTTTGATTAAGGTCGATCTCAACCAATCCGCCTACGACAATGACATGGTGCACAATCGCTGGCACCCCGACATTCCAATGGTGGCCTGGGTGAAGCCGGGCGACGATTTCATCGTCGAGACCTATGATTGGACCGGCGGATTCATCCAGAACAACGACAGCGCCGACGATGTGCGCGACATCGATCTGTCGATCGTGCATTTCCTCTCCGGCCCCATCGGCGTGAAGGGCGCAGAGCCCGGCGATCTGCTGGTGGTGGACCTGCTGGATATCGGCGCCATGCCGGACAGCCAGTGGGGCTTCAACGGCTTCTTCTCGAAGAAGAACGGCGGCGGGTTCTTAACCGACCACTTCCCTTCCGCTCAGAAATCCATATGGGATTTCAAGGGCATGTTCACTTCCTCCCGGCATATTCCGGGGGTGAATTTCGCCGGCCTCATTCATCCGGGCCTGATCGGCTGCCTGCCCGATCCCAAGCTGCTGGAGACCTGGAACAAGCGCGAGGTGGATTTCATCGCCACCAATCCGACCCGCGTTCCCCCGCTCGCCAATCCGCCGTTCGGCCCCACCGCCCACATGGGCCGGCTCACCGGCGAGGCGAAGGCCAAGGCGGCAGCCGAGGGCGCGCGTACCGTGCCGCCACGCGAGCATGGCGGCAATTGCGACATCAAGGATCTCTCGCGCGGCTCGAAGATCTATTTCCCGGTCTATGTGGACGGCGGCGGCCTTTCCATGGGCGACCTGCACTTCTCCCAGGGCGACGGCGAAATCACCTTCTGCGGCGCCATCGAGATGGCCGGCTGGGTGCACCTGAAGGTGGACGTGCTGAAGGGCGGCATGGCGAAGTACGGGATCAAGAACCCGATCTTCAAGCCCTCGCCCATCACACCCAATTATAAGGACTATCTGATCTTCGAGGGCATATCGGTGGACGAAAACGGCGGCCAGCACTATCTCGATGTGCACGTCGCGTATCGTCAGGCGTGCCTCAACGCCATCGAATATCTCAAGAAATTCGGCTATTCCGGCGCGCAGGCCTATTCCATCCTCGGCACCGCGCCGGTGCAGGGGCATATTTCCGGCGTGGTGGATATTCCCAACGCCTGCGCCACGCTCTGGCTGCCCACCGAAATCTTCGATTTCGATATCAATCCCACGTCCGCCGGGCCCACGAAGTTCCTCGACGGCTCCATCGACATGCCGCTCTCGCTCGATCTGTGATCGGATGAAGCGATCCGGCCGGGGCCGCGCGCCCCGGTCGTCTCCTACCAGCAGCGAGGACGACATGCCGGTCTATGATTATATGTGCGACGCCTGCGGCCCCTTCACCCAGACCCGGCCCATGAGCGAATACAACCACCCCCAGGACTGCCCGGAGTGCGCGACCCCCGCGCCCCGCGCGATTCTCAGCGCGCCGCGCCTCGCCACGATGGATTCAGGCCGCCGCACGGCGCTTTCCACCAACGAGCGCAGCGCCAATGCCCCAATGAGCGTGGGCCAGTTCGCGGCGGCGCAGGCTTCATCCAAGCATAGCGCCGGCTGCGGCTGCTGCTCGGGCGGCATGAAGAGCCGAACGAAGACCGCGCAGAACGGCGCGAAGAGCTTTCCCTCGGCCCGGCCCTGGATGATTAGCCATTAGGTCGGCGCGGAAAAACGTTCAGTCCGCCGTTCGTCCGATAGGCGCATAGCCCTCTTCGCCGACCAGCGGATCGGCCTTGCCGCGAAACCCCGTGGCGAGCACGTAAAGTTCGGCGGAATCCGCGCGGCTCGCCGCGGGCTTGAGATGCTTAACCGACGTGAAATCCCGCTTCAGGTCGGTCAAAAGCACGCCTTCCGTGCCGCCCTGGATGACCTTGGCGAGAAACGTCCCGCCCGGTGCCAGCACCTGACGGGCGAATTCCGCCGCCAGCTCAACGAGCGCGACGATCTTGATATGGTCGGTCTTCTTGTGTCCGGTGGCGTTGGCCGCCATGTCGGACATGACGATGTCGGCACGCCCGTCCAGCAATTCCAAAAGCCGCGCCGGGGCCTTTTCGTCGAGGAAGTCGAGCTGCTCGAAGATCACGCCGGTCACCGGCTCCATCTCCAGCAAGTCGATGGCGACGATCTTGCCGCTCCCCTCTTCCAGGCCGATTTTCTTGGCCGCCACTTGGCTCCAGCCGCCAGGGGCCGCACCAAGATCCACGATGCGCATGCCACGCTTCAGCAAATGGGCTTTTTCGTCCATCTCGATCAGCTTGAACGCCGCGCGCGAGCGATAGCCTTCCCGCTTGGCGCGGGCGACATAAGGGTCGTTCAACTGCCGCTGCAGCCATTTCTGCGAGGAGGTGGTGCGGCTGCGCGCGTTCTTCACACGCACTTTCAGCGGCCGCCCGTCCGGGCCCCGGGTTGGATTGGTCACGCGATGCTCCTATTGGGACCGATGGCGACGCCACGCCCCGTCCGCCCGCATCAACTGCACCAGCATGCCTTCGCGCAAGCCCCGATCGGCCACCCGCAGGCGATCGGTGGGAAAAGCCTCCCGCACCGCTTCCATGATGGCACAGCCGGCAAGCACCAGATCCGCCCGCTGCGCGCCGATGCAAGGGTTTGAGACCCGCTCCTCGAAAGACATGTCCACCAGCCGGTCAACCACCTCGTTGATATCGCGGGCGTTGAGCCAGGCGCCGTCCACGCGGGCCCGATCGTAGCGCTCAAGCCCGAGATGGATGCCGGCGACAGTGGTCACGGTGCCCGACGTGCCGAGCAGGTGGATGCGGCCCGGCGGGCGCACGCCCCAGCTTTGGCGCACCCCCTCCAGCATGTCGAGTACCTCGTCCACCATCTGGGTGAACAGCTCGCGCGAGACCTTCACGCCGCCGTGGCGCTCGGCGAGCGAGACCACGCCGACGGGCATGGAGGCCCAGGAGCGGATGCGGGCGCGCGGCGGTCCATCGTCTCCTGAAGCCCGGCGGCCCAACCAGACCACCTCGGTGGAGCCACCGCCGATGTCGAACAAAATGGCGCCGTCGCAGGAGGGGTCCACCAGGGGTGCACAGCCAGAGGCAGCAAGGCCCGCTTCCGTTCGGCGGTCCACGACTTCCAGCACCAGGCCGGTGCGGCGCTCCACCTCGGCACAGAAATCCATGCCATTCTCCGCCGCCCGGCACGCTTCCGTGGCGATGAGGCGGGCGCGCGACACGCCCCGCGCCGCAATCTTGCCGGCGCAGACTTCGAGCGCGGCGATGGCACGCGCCATCGCCGGTGCGCCGAGCCGGCCGCTGCCGGAAAGCCCTTCGCCCAGACGCACGATGCGGGAGAAAGCATCCACCACGCGGAAATTGCGGGAGGTGGGCCGGGCGACCAAAAGGCGACAATTGTTGGTGCCGAGATCAAGCGCGGCATAAACGCGGTCGCAGGGGGCCGAGGCCGGGGCTTGCTCTCCGCCCTGCACGCTTGCAGCCCCCGAACGGGCGAAAACCGGCGCGCGCGGCGCCTCGCTCTCGTCATTGCCGCAAACATCGTCGCCGAGCGGGACGCGGGGCGAATCGCCCTTTACCTGCGAAGCACGGGCGGGCTGGTCACCGAAGGCGCGGACAGGCTCGGACGGCGGACAAGGCGCGGCAAACGGGTCAGGCTCACAGCAGTTTCCGGCGTCCGCCCCAAAACCACGCAAGATCCCTGCCGCTGTGTCCCCGCCGGTGGCGGTGCGGATCGGAGGAAAGCGAGGCCCGGCCCCATTTTCCTGGCAAGAGCGCTCCGGACCCCTTGCGGGCCCGTGCGTCTCGTCCCTCATCTCAAACCCCTCGCCGCCCTGCACCCGCGCCGGTTTTCAGCTTCGCGTACCTGCGGTCAAAATGTCGCTTCGATACGAAGTGTAACACCGGGAGACAAACGCGCAATGCGCCGGCCTCCCCACTTTGCGGGAGAGGCCGGCCGGCAGCCCTATTCGGCGGCGCGGCGGCCAGACAGGTCCAGAGTGAGGCCGGTGGCGAGGGCGTCGTCGCGGAACGCCTTGACCGCGTCGAGGGAGAGTTGCTCGGCGGTCTTGGTGCCGAGCGCGGGCAGTTTCTTCAGCACGTCGGCGGGTGCGGTGATGATCTGGCAGCCCAGGCGGTCCGCCTCGATCACGTTCCATACCTCGCGGGTGGAGGCCCAGATGACTTCCACGTTCGAGGTCGCGCGGGAGAGGTCCACCGCCTTGGAAATCGCGGGCACATAATCGATGCCGAGATCCGCCAGACGTCCGGCAAATACCGAGATGATGGAGGGCGCACCGCCCGCCAGCGCCGCCACGCCCAATTCCACCTGCGGCACGGAGAAGATGGCGGTGAGGTTCACCTTGACCCCGTCCTGCACCAGATCTCGCACCAGATCGTAGAGCGTCTCGCCACGGGTGGTGGAGACCGGCAGCTTTACATGCACGTTCTCGCCCCAGGTGGCGATGACGCGGGCTTGGGCACGTATCTCGTCGACCTCATCGGAAAACACCTCGAACGAGATGTGCCGGTCTGGCACCGCCGCCACGAGATCGCGGGCATAGGCTTCGTAATCGGAAACGCCAGCCTTGCGCAGGAGCGAGGGATTGGTGGTGAAGCCGGCGATATGGGCCTGCTTCGCCATCTCGACGATCTGCGCCTTGTCGGCGCCGTCGGTGAACAGCTTCACCTTGAGATCGGCAAGCTTAACGGCCATGGCTCTTTCTCCCGACGTTTATTTTCGGCATCCCTATAGCGCGCGGACGCGGCCGCGTCACGGGTGAAGCCTAACCCTTCAGTGCCGTGGCACCAGCGGAGCCGCCATCAGGCCGAGGGCGACCGCGCCCGAAGGGACCGCGCCCGAAGGGACCGCGCTTCCCGCCGGCAAAACGAGCAGGCTTTCGCCGCCGGCCTGGGCAAGGGGTATCGCCCCGAGACCCGCTTGCTGCGGCTGTGCGAGGCGCACCAGGCGCCGGTCGTGGCCGGACGGGTCAGCCTCGTAGCGGGTCAGGACCAGAACCTGCGGCGGCGCATCGGCAGGCCGCAGCAGCGGCGCGCCGGCGACGATCCGCACGCCCTCGGGCAAGGACAGCCACCAAGTGCCGGCGACCGGCAGCACCGCCGCCTCCACCTTGCCCGCAGCCAGCGCCGCGATCGCCTCGGCCGCCTGAGGAATGCGCGCTTGCGGGATGGCAGTGCCGAAAAACGCCTGCGCCGCGATGGCCTCGGCTTCGCCACCGGCCACCGCCACGCGGAAATCGGGCTTCTGCTGAAGGATCGACCCGGCGATGATCGCGGTCCACACCTGTACGATCGTCTGCGTCGCCTGCGGACCCGCGTTGCGAGCGATCAGCCGGTTTAGAAGGGCCGTCTGCCGCCCCGGACGAAACACCGGAGCACCACTCGTGGACTTCCCGGCCCCAACTTCCGCGACGATGTCGGCCCGCGCGTTCAGGAGCCCCAGCAGGTCGCCGTCTACCCGGTCGATCTCCGCCCGCAGCATTTCGAGCGGGCGGGATGCGGCGGGAGGAGCGGCGCCGGCCGAAGCCACGGATTTGGGATCGGGGGTTCCCTGCGCCCAAGCCACCGGAGCTGAAGCACAAGCGAGACTGCAAGCAAAAACAAAAAGATAGTGAAAACGCATGAGAACCGATCCCGATGCGCGCCAGCAAGGCGCTAACACTTCGTTGACCAAGCCACACGATCACCATGCCTCGCAAGGGGCGATTGCATCCCTGGAAAGGGTCCGGAAACACCCATGACGCAAGGTGGCGACGTGCATGCGGCGCGAAGAGGGTGCGATGGTGACGGCGAATTTAGTGCAGCGGATGGCAAAGAAAGCCCATGCGGCTGCGCGAGCGCGCTATTCCCTGCTTGAGCCGTGGGATCGACTGTCCCCCGAACGCCAAGCCTACCAATGCCGGCTCATGAGCCAGGCCCTTTCCGCGCTCACCGCGCGTGATCTGCTCGATCTGCTCGAGGCCGTGCCGGAAGTCGTGGCCCTTCCGGTGGAGCCGAGCCCGTTTGCCCTGGCGGAGTTGCAGGAAGCGGCGATCGGCGACAATGGAACGGTGAGCGATGCGCGGCGTCGCTACCGCTCGCTCCTGTCTGTCGCCATGCGGCCGCTCCAGATACGTCGCGCGGGCCACCCGGCATCGTAAGGGGCGCCGCTTGACCGAAGAGAACCGTCAGGCGTCCCATTCCTGGCGCGCCACCAGCCGGGCCTTGAGACACGCCAGGCCACCAATCATTCCATAACCGCCGACACTGCCCGCATAGGCGTAGGACACATTTTGATCCTTGTGCAGGAAGGTCCCTGCAAGACCGATCAGTTCGCCCGCCCGGGCAGCCTCCAGCAGGCGCTCAAGCTCGGCGACAAGCGTGGGATTGGGTGCTGGGGCCGGCGCAATGGCAGCGCCTCGCAGGCTGACGACTTTATCGGACACGGCAGGTCTCCCCAATTTCCACCGTTTCACAAGCAAGCGCCGTGCCGACAAAAAAGGCGCCCCGTGAATGGGACGCCTTTTCAAGGTCGCGTGAGAGGTCAGCGCTTCACGGAGCCCGTCGCGTCGCCCTGGGTAGTGGACCCTTGCGAGCCGAGCGCCTGTGTGCCCGATCCCTGCGCACCGGTTGAGTGCGTGCCGGCGGCATGTCCCTGGCCGAGGCCGGAGGTCATTTCGCTCACCCGCAGATTATTCTGCACATGACGGACGCCCGAGACCCATTCCGCCACATCCTCCGCGCGGCGACGCTGGGCGCGGTCGGCGACAGTCCCGGTCAAGGTGACTTCGCCGGAGCTGACGCTCACCTCGATCTCGGAGGCATCCACCAAGCGGTCGTCGGTCAGGTGATCGCTCACGTCCTCCCGCAACCGATCGTCGGAGCGGGTATAGTTCTTGGGTCCACGGCCGCGGTATTGGTCTTCGCGCCGGCGCCTTTCCGCTTCGGTGTCGCCGAACCAGGAGGACACCTCGTCGGTTGCCCGGTCCCAGAGGCCGCGCTCGTCGCCGCGCGACGCATCTTCGCGACCGTAAGAGCCGCGCGCTGTTTGCTGAGGCCCGGACATGCCCCATTCCTCGCGGCCCCAGTCCGGGCGCCGGGCCGCAGGGTCACGGCTGAAGCGGGCCTCGGAGTCGCGGGTGCGTCCGTATCCGAAGTCTGACCGGGGATAGGTGCCGCCGCCGAAATAATGCTCGTCGCGCGCGTGCTCCTCGTGGCCCGAGCCGTAATCCTCGTGCGGGCCGCGGCCATAATCGCGGTGAGGTCCGCTTCCATAATCCTGGTAGCGCCCATCACGATCATCACGCGATTCGCGCGCGCCCGAAGGATCACGCCAGCCGGGGCGGTTGCCATAGGTGGATTCCGACGAGAAATACCGTTCGCCGCCACGCCCGACCTCATCACGCGATCCCTGATCGCGTCCGCGGCCGTACGTCTCGCGCGCGTCGTTGCCACGCGGACCACTGCGGAAATTGTCTTCACTTCTCCAATCGGAGCCGTACCGATCGTCATTGCGGTGCCGGTCTTCGGCGCGCCAGTTCTGAGGCATGCATTCCTCCTGCTTGGATCGGGGCCTTCCCCATGCCGAAAAAACCGTGCCCGGCCCAAGAGGTTCCGATAATGCAGAGCAGCATTGCTCAAATGAAATGCAGTTGCCTCAAGTTATTGCATGCTTCGTAGAAGGCAATCGCGAGCGGAGGAGCTAGTCTCAGCTTAATCTCGGCGATGACCAAGCTAGACCACTGCGGGTCGCGCGGTCTGGGGTCCAACCTCGAACAGGCGCCGGTACCGCTCGATCTCCGCGGGCGGCCCCATGGCCTTGGTCGGGTTGTCGGAGAGCTTCACGGCGGGATGGCCGTTGGCGGAGATCACCTTGCAGACGATGGAAATCGGATCCAGCACGCCATCAGGGGCAAGGCCGCGGAAGTCGTTTGTGAGCAGCGTGCCCCATCCGAAGCCGAGCCGCATCCGGCCGGCGAAGCGGGCATGGATGCGGGCGACTTCCTCGACGTCGAGGCCGTCGGAGAAGATCGCGAGCTTCTCGCGCGGATCCTGCCCGCGCGCCTTCCACCAGGCGATCACCTCCTCGCCACCCTCGATGGGATCCTTGCTGTCGATGCGGATACCGGTCCAGGCGGTCAGCCAGTCCGGGGCGTGGGCGAGGAACCCGCTCGTGCCATAGGTATCCGGCAGCATGATCCGCAGGTTGCCTTCGTAATCCTCCTGCCAATCGGCCAAAACCTGATAGGGCGCCTGCAGCAGCGCCGCATCGGTGCGGGCGAGGGCGGAATAGACCATCGGCAGCTCATGAGCATTGGTCCCTGTCGCCTCCACCTCGCGGCGCATGGCGATCACGCAATTGGAGGTGCCGAGGAAGGTGTCCCCCAGCCCTTCCATAAGGGCCTGCACGCACCAGTCCTGCCAGAGATAGCCGTGGCGGCGCCGCGTGCCGAAATCCGCGACATTCACCGGGCCGAGCGCTTTGATGGTATCGATCTTCTCCCAAACCCGCGTCATGGCGCGGGCATAGAGAATCTGCAGCTCGAACTTTCCCAGATCCTTGAGCACCGCGCGCGAGCGCAGCTCGTTGATGATGGCGAGCGCCGGGATCTCCCACATGGTGGTCTCGACCCATGGCCCCTCGAACACCAGCTCGTACTGCCCATCCCACTTTTCGAGGTGGTAGGCGGGAAAACGGAAGTTCTCCAGCCACGCGACGTAATCGGGCGAGAACATCTGGCGCTTGCCGTAGAACATGTTGCCGCGCAGCCAGGTGGACTCCCCTCGCGTGAGCGAGAGCGAACGGACATGATCCAATTGCTCGCGCAGCGCGCCGATATCGATAATGTCGGCGAGGCGCACCCGGCTGGTGCGGTTGTGGATGCCGAAGGTGACCTTCACATCCCGATGCCGGCGGAAAATAGTTTGTCCCATCAATAGTTTGTAGAAGTCGGTATCAAGTACCGAACGAACGATGGGGTCGATCTTCCAAGTATGATTATAAACGCGCGTGGCAATGTCGGTCATGGCAATCCCGCTCCGGGCGGAGACTGCTATACCACCCCAATCAGGGTGTACATCCACTTCAACCGATAAAATCGGAGTTCCACAGGCCACGGAGCCCTTAAAGGGGCGCAGTTTGATGGAATACGCAGCGGTGCGCATTGTAGAATTTATGTTAGCGGACGTTGATTGAGAGCCGAATTGGGCTTGACGGCTGCAATTCTATGAACCCACGTGACTTCACGTGACAACTCGATCTTTTTCATCCAGAGCGGCGGTTATGTGGAGGTACAGTTGAGCAAGCCGCAGTGTAGTGACGTGATGGGTGGGGACTGGGCCGAGGCATTAAGCGCGTTGCGCAGGCTTCTAAACCTGACCAATTGCACGATTTCGGAGACGTACGATCATTACTTGACGACCGTCCGGACCGTCGTCGCCATGGACGTGGCGATCATCAGCTCCTTGGAAGGCAGCAAGCTCATACCGCGCCGCATGCAATCCTCACGACCCCTGCCGCTTCAGGAGGGCGTGGCCACGCCGCTCGAAGGCACGTTCGCGGTGGTGGCTGTGCGGACCGGGCGAGCGATCAGTTGTCCCCACGTGGGGCTCGACCATGAGTTGCGCACCCACGCGCTCTATGCCGAGAGCAAGCTGGAGAGCTATATCGGCGCGCCGATCCGGATCGGCGACCGCATCTTCGGCGTGCTGAGCCTTCTGGACCCTGAGCCGCGCGCCGAGCCCTTCTGCCCGGATCTGCTCGCCTTCATCGAACTGCTGGCGGAGGCGCTCGGCCGCGCCATCGAGCGCGACATGCTGGAGACCGAGCGGCGGCTGGTGGAAAAGGAACGTTCCGACGCCATCGCCTTCTTCCAGACCGCCTTCGCCAATGCGCCCATCGGCATCGCGCTGGTCAGCCTCGACGGCAAGTTCCTGCGTGCCAATCCCGCCGCCTGCCGCCTGTTCGGCTATTCCGAGGCCGAACTGCAGGCGCGGGATTTCCGGTCCCTGACCTATCCCGAGGATCTGGAGGCGGATCTCGATTATATCGCGCAGATCAGTTCCGGGGCCATTTCCGAATATGAACTGGAGAAGCGCTATGTCCGGCCCGACGGGACGGTGTTCTGGACCCAGTTGAACGTCGCCCTGGTGCACAATGAAAATGGTTCGCCGCGCTGCTTCATTTCTCAGATCCAGGACATCAGCGACCAGAGAGCGCTGATCCAGGAGTTGAATCAGAAGCGCAAGGAGCTCGAGGAGGCCAACGGCCGGCTTACCCAGCTTGCCTCCCTGGACCCTTTGACCGGCATTCTCAATCGCCGCGCACTGCGCCAGCGGCTGGACCAGGAGATGGCGCTCGCCAATGCGAAGGGCACGCCGCTCGCCTTCATCATGGTCGATGTGGATGATTTCAAGCGGTACAACGACCGGTACGGCCATCTTGTGGGAGATGTCGCGCTCAAGGAAGTGGCGCGGTGCATGCGCGATGCCTCGCGCGCCCAGGACGCGGTCTGCCGCTTCGGTGGCGAAGAATTTCTTCTGCTGTTGCCACAGACTGCGGCACCCGAAGCCACGAAAGTGGCCGAACGCGTGCGCCAGGCCATCGCCTCAAGCACCGCTCTGCCCCAGCGCCTCACCGTGAGCGCCGGGGTGCACGTCTACACCCAGATGGAGAATGGCTCGCCCATCGACCAGTTGATCGCCAAGGCCGACGAGGCGCTCTACCGGGCCAAGCGCAACGGCAAGAACCGCGTCGAAATTGTTTGAGGGGCGCGCGCCAAGGACGCGCTCCTCAAACCGGCGCAGTCCGTGCTCAGTTCGCCTCGGCAATCATGCAGGGCCGGCCGTCGTCGCCCGAGGACGTCCACAATTCGAGACCCTGCCCCCCTTGCTTGGCATTGAGGCGCATGGGCTGGCCGTCGAAGATCGGCCGCACGCTGCGGAACGCGAAGTGATTCAGCGGCCGCCCCAGCAGGCGCGCGGCGAATTCCACCAGCAAGGTCGCCTGCAACGGCCCGTGCACGACCAGGCCGGGATAGCCCTCTTCCTGCTGGCAATAGGTGCGGTCGTAGTGGATGCGGTGGCCGTTGAAAGTCACGGCGGAATAGCGGAACAGCAGCACCGGGGAAGTGTCCACCTCCTCCTGCCACGTGGCGACCGGCGGCGGCTCGCTCTTGCCCGCGCCGCCCGCCGGCGCATCCACGCCGCGATAGACGATGTCCTGCCGCTCGACGATGGCAAGGCCGCGCGGCGTATAGATATTGTGCGCGACGGTGACGAAGCACAACGTGCCCGTGCGCCCTTCCTTCACCACCACATCCTCGATGCGCGACAGGCGCCGGGCTTCATCGCGCACCCGCAGCGCATCGTGGAATGTGAGCGCCCCGCCCGCCCACATGCGGCGCGGCAGCGGAACGGGCGGCAAGAACCCGCCGCGCGCGGGATGCCCGTCCGGCCCCAGGCGGTCCATCTCCACCGTGATCGGCGAGAGGCACCAATGGGCGGTCAGCGTCGCCTCATCGCCGGGCGCGGGATCGCCGGGATCGCGGTTCAGCGTGGCGCGCATCTCGCGCACCGCGCGGGCGGTCACGAGGTCGCTCACCTCATTGGTGCGGCCGATCCAGCCGCGCAGGGTGTCAACGTCGAGGGGCTCGCTCATGTCGACCTCAATAGGAGCGTGGCAGGCCGAGCACATGCTCGGCGATATAGCTCAGGATGAGATTGGTGGAGATCGGCGCCACCTGATACAGGCGGGTCTCGCGGAACTTGCGCTCCACGTCATATTCCTCGGCAAATCCGAAGCCGCCATGGGTCTGCACGCAGGCTTCCGCCGCCGCCCAGGAGGCATCCGCCGCCAGCATCTTGGCCATGTTGGCCTGCTCGCCGCAATCCAGGCCGGCTTCGAAGCGCTCGGCCGCCTTGTGCACCATCAATTCCGCCGCGCGCATCTGGGCATAGGCCTTGGCGATGGGAAACTGGATGCCCTGGTTCTGGCCGATCGGCCGGCCGAACACCACCCGCTCCTTGGCATAGGCGGTGGCCTTCTCGATGAACCATTTGGCGTCGCCCACGCATTCCGAGCCGATGAGGATGCGCTCGGCATTCATGCCGGAGAGGATGTAGCGAAAGCCCTTACCCTCCTCGCCGATCAGGTTCTCGGCCGGAATGCGGACATTGTCGAAGAATACTTCGGTGGTGGAATGGTTCATCATGGCCCGGATCGGGCGGATGGTGAGGCCGGCATTGCGCGCCTCGCGCATGTCCAGGATGAACACCGAGAGGCCGTCGGTGCGCTTCTTCACCTGGTCTTTCGGCGTGGTGCGCGCGAGCAGCAGCATCAGATCGGAATATTCCGCCCGCGAGGTCCACACCTTCTGTCCGTTGACCACATAATGGTCGCCGCGCTTCTCCGCGAAGGTCTTGATGGAGGAGGTGTCCGTGCCCGAGGTCGGCTCGGTGACGCCGAAGGCCTGAAGGCGCAGTTCACCGGAGGCGATCTTGGGCAGATAGGCCTGCTTCTGGGCCTCGTTGCCGTGCCGCAGCAAGGCGCCCATGATGTACATCTGGGCATGGCAGGCGCCGCCGTTGCACCCGGCCCGCTGCACTTCCTCCAAGATGGCGGCTGCGGCGGACAGGGGCAGGCCGGCCCCGCCATAGGCTTCCGGTATCAGGGCGGACAGGAAGCCGGACTGGGTCAGCGCAGCGACGAACTCGGACGGATAGGCCGCCTCGCGATCGAGGCGGCGCCAATATTCGCCCGGAAAGCCTGCGCAGAGCTTGCGCACCGCATCGCGGATATCGGCGAATGTTTCCTCGTCCTGACCCTGCATGAAACAACTCCAAAGCAAACCACCCCCTCCCTAGCAAGGGATGGGGTCATCTTGGAAAGTGATAAAAGTGATCGCCCCGTGAGGGTAAAAGCTATACCCGCTCGGCGATCCGCGTACGCCACAGCGCCGGCCCCAGCGTGTGCACCGATTGCCCGGCGCTATCGACGGCCACCGTTACCGGCATATCCTCCACCAGAAATTCGTGGATCGCCTCCATGCCGAGGTCCTCGAACGCCAGCACCCGCGCGCTCTTGATGGCCTTCGACACCAGATAGGCCGCCCCGCCGATGGCGATCAGATAGGCCGCCTTGTGGCGCGCGATGGCCTCGATCGCGACCGGCCCGCGCTCGGCCTTGCCGATCATGGCAATCAGCCCGGTGCCGGCGAGGATCTCGTCGGTGAAGCCGTCCATGCGGGTGGACGTGGTGGGGCCGGCCGGGCCGACCGCCTCCTCGCGCACCGCGTCCACGGGGCCGACATAATAGATCACCCGGTCCTTCAGGCTCACCGGCAAGGGTTCGCCGGCGCGCAGCATCTGCGACAGGCGCGCATGGGCGGCATCGCGCCCGGTGAGCATGCGCCCGTTCAACAGCAGCTTCTCGCCGATGCGCCAGGAAGCGACTTCCGCGCGCGTCAGCGTGTCGAGATCCACCCGCCGCGCGACCGCGCTCGTTTGGTCCAGTACGATCTGCGGCCAGGCGGAGAGGTCCGGCGGGTCGAGCTTCACCGGGCCGGAGCCGTCGAGCACGATGGTGGCGTGCCGGTTGGCGGCGCATTGGGGAATCAGCGCCACGGGCTTGGAGGCCGCATGGGTGGGGAAGGTGGCGATCTTCACATCCACCACGGTGGTGAGCCCGCCCAGCCCCTGCGCGCCGATGCCGAGCGCATTCACCTTCTCATAGAGCTCGATGCGCAATTCCTCTTCCCGGCTCGCCGGGCCGCGCGCGAGGAGCTGCGTCATGTCGATGGGTTCGAGCAGGGATTCCTTGGCCAGCAACATGGCCTTTTCCGCGCTCCCGCCGATGCCGATGCCGAGCATGCCGGGCGGGCACCAGCCGGCGCCCAGCTCCGGCACCGTCTTCAGCACCCAGTCCACCACCGAGGCGGAAGGATTGAGCGTCGCGAAGCGCGCCTTGTTCTCCGAGCCGCCGCCCTTGGCCGCCAGCGAGATTTCCACCGTGCCACCCGGCACCAGTTCCACATGGACCACGGCGGGGGCATTGTCGCGGGTGTTGCGGCGGGCGAACAGAGGATCCTCCACCATAGAGGCGCGCAGCGGATTGTCCGCGTCCAGATAGGCCCGGCGCACGCCCTCATTGACCAGGTCGGCCAGGGAGCGGGCGGTATCGAAGCGCACGTCCATGCCCACCTTGATGAACGCCACCACCAGCCCGGTATCCTGGCAGATGGGCCGATGACCGAGCGCCGCCATGCGCGAATTCACCAGGATCTGCGCGATGGCATCCTTCGCCGCCGGGGATTCCTCGCGCTCATAGGCTTGCGCGAGATGGACGATGTAATCGGCGGGGTGAAAATAGGAGATATATTGCAAGGCGTCGGCGACGCTCGCGACCACATCCTCCTCGGCAATGACGACGCTCGGTTTCATGCTTCCCCCTCAGCGGCCCAGCAAGTGCGGGACGAACAGGGTGATCGCCGGGATATACGTGATGACCAACAGAAAGGCGATCATCGCCAGCAGCCAGGGCATCACCGCCACGGTGAGTTCGCTGATGCCCATGCGCGTAATGCCGGACGCCACGTAGAGATTGAGGCCCACCGGGGGATGGCACATGCCGACCTCCATGTTCACCACGATCATGATGCCGAAATGCAGCGGATCGATGCCGAGCCGCACCGCCACGGGCGTGAGGATCGGCGCCATGATCAGCACGATCGAGGTCGGCTCCATCACGTTACCGGCCAGCAGCAGCAGGATGTTGACCATGAGCAGGAAGCCGATGGCGCCGAAGCCGAGGTCCACCATCCATTGCGTCATGGCCTGGGGGATGTTCTCGTTGGTCATCAGGAACGAGAACAGGGCCGCGTTGGAGATGATGTAGAGCAGCATCGCCGACATGCTGGCGCTCGACAGCAGCACCCGCGGCACGTCCTTGAGGCTCATGTCGCGATACACGAACACGGCGATGACAAAGGCATAGACCGCAGCCACAGCGGCCGCCTCGGTCGGGGTGAAGGCGCCGCTATAGATGCCGCCCATCACGATGACGATCAGCGCGAGGCCCCAGATGCTCTCGCGGAATGCCCGCCAGCGCGCGATCATCGGCGCACGCGGCATGCGCGGATAATCATTCTTCCAGGCGCGATACCAGGTGGTGGCACCGAGCAGCACCGCCAGCAGAAGCCCCGGCACCACGCCGGCGATGAACAGATCGCCGATGGACGCGGAGGTGACGCGCTCACCGTTCGGCCCGGTCATCTGCAGGCCGGTGGTCGCGACCGAATACATCACCATCACGATCGACGGCGGAATGAGGATGCCGAGCGCGCCCGAGGTGGTGACCACGCCGGCGCCGAACTTCGGCGGAAAGCCCTGCGCCTGCATGGCGGGAAGGATGATCGACCCGATCGCGACCACCGTCGCCGGCGAGGAGCCGGAAACCGCCGCGAACAGGGCGCAGGCGAGCACGCCGGCGAGCCCGAGCCCGCCCGGCCAATGGCCGATCAGCGACGTCGCAAAATTGATCAGCCGGCGCGCGACGCCGCCATGGGTGAGGAAATTGCCCGCGAGGATGAAGAACGGGATCGCCATGATCTCGAACTTCTCGATGCCGGTGAACAGCTTCTGCGCAACGATGTCGACCGGGATATTGGTCAGCGTATAGACGAAGGTCAGGACCGTCATGCCGAGCGCGATGGAAATCGGCATCCCGGTCATCATCAGGAGCAGGAACAGGCCGAAGATGATGAGGGCGCTCACCGGCGGATCTCCTTCGGAAACAGATCGGAGGAATCGGCCCCGGGCAGGTCTTCATCCAGGCCATCCACGTGGCCGTGGTCGTGCACCGGCAGGGTCCCCGTGCGCCAGAAGGACCAGGCCACCTGCAGAAACCGGAAGCACATGAGATAGGAGCCGATGGGAATCGCGAGATAGACGATCCAGGACGGCAGCTCCATCTCGGCGGTCATGTCGCCGAAGCTATAGCGCGCCATCACGAACTTGACCCCGAACGTGCCGACCACGGCCGTAAACAGCGCGCCGCACAGCAGCCCGAACAGGATCATCACGGCGCGCGAGCGGTCCGGCAGGCGGTTCACCAGCACGTCGACGCCCACATGGATGCCCGTGCGCACGCCGTAAGCGGCGCCGATCTTGGCCATCCACACGAACATCAGGATGCACGCTTCCTGCGCCCAGCCGAGATTGATGTGGCCCACATAGGGATAGAGCAGCTTGGTGCCGGCCGCGTAGCGCTGGAGGACGGCCACGAAGATCAGCAGGGTCGCCGCTCCGATCAGCACGGCGATCAGCGTTTCCTCGAGATGGTCGAGAACATGGACCAGTGCGGAGCGCGCGCCCTCGGTGCGGATCGCGATCGCCATGTAGATGACGAACACCACCGCCGTGAATGCGAGCATCGTGTAGAGCTTGTACAGCGGATCTTCCATGGCCTCCCCTCTCGGGCGCGTCTCGGCGGCCCGGTGACCGGGCGCCTGCACGATGCTCTCATTTTGCGAATGCGTTCTGCATGGCTCTGGTGCGGCCATTCCGGCGCGCCCGCCGGCAAGCTGGAGGCACACGCTCGCACGCGTGCCCGCCCATTGGATTGGCCTTACCTGCCCTCGGCCAGTGCCGGACGAATCCAGCGAGACCAAGCAGTCGCGCGTCGCAAAGCGAGCGCGATTGCTTGGTCAGGCGATCATTGGCTGACCTTGGTCTCTTTCAGCACCGCATCGATGGTGTCCTGGCCGATCCGGCTCGCCATCTCGGTGTAGACCACCTCCATCGCCTTGCGGAAGGCGGCGGTGGCTTCCGGGGTCGGGGCAGAGATCTGGATCTTGCCGGATTTCTTCATGTCGGCCAGCGCTTCGTCATTCTCCGACTGGGCGATGGAATTGGAATAGGTGGTGGCTTCCGCCATCGCCTTCTCGAGCTCGGTGCGCACGTCGGCGGGCAGGCCGTCCCAGAACGCCTTGTTCACGATCACCGCATAGCCGATGTAGCCGTGGTTGGTCTCCAGGGCATACTTCTGCACTTCATAATGCTTCTGGGTGTACATGTTGGACGGCGTGTTCTCCGATCCGTCGACGACCCCGGTCTGCATCGCCTGGTAGACTTCGGAGAAGGCCATCACCTGCGGCAGCGCGCCGATGGCGCGGAACTGCGCCTCCAGAACCTTGGAGGACTGGATTCGCATCTTCAGGCCCTGGAAATCAGTCGGCTTGGCGATCGGCGAATTGGCGCTCATGATCTTGAAGCCGTTGTCCCAATAGGCGAGGCCCTTGATGCCCTTGGGTTCGAGCTTGGCGAACAGCGCCTTGCCCACCTCGCCGCCGGTGACCCGGCGCAGCGACTCTTTGTTTGGGAAGATATAGGGCAGGTCGAACACCTCGAACGCCCGCACGCCGAGCGGGCCGAACTTGGCGAGCGAGGGCGCGAGCATCTGCACGGCGCCGAGCTGCAACGCCTCCATCTCCTCCTTGTCCTTGTAGAGCTGGGAGTTGGGGTAGATTTCGACCTTGACCTTGCCGTTGGTGTACTTCTCGGCAAGCTCCTTGAACTTCTCGGCGCCCTTGCCCTTGGGGGTGTCGGGTGTCGTGACGTGACTGAACTTGATCACGATCTGCTGGGCAAAGGCCGCGGGGGCGCCCACCAGCGCAACCGCCATCACGGCACCGAATACGAACCTCTTCATAGCGTCTCTCCCTCTTCGTGCCGCCAACGCGGTCCCTCTTGATAGCGGTGGCTCCGCTCGCAACATTGGGGACCTTCGCGGGCCGTGACGGACCCGGCAGCCTCATCGGCGCCGGCGCATCTTGAAAATGCGCGGCGTCAGAAGCAAAGACTATTTAAAGCTGCTTGTGATCTCAAAATATTATAGCCGGACCGAAAATCATCTTCCGTAAGGTAATGCTACACACGCAGATGTAGTGCGGGGTGCAACTCCGCTTGTCCCGTAGCTCAACGGGATTGGAGCCTCCCCCGGGCGACGGGCCCGTCGCGCAGCCACGCGCCTCTATCCCCCCTGCTCCAAATCGTCGGCCAAGGTGGCGCCCCAGGCCCCTTCCTTTACCAGGCGGATCAAGGTGGCATGCGCCAGCGCGTCGATGGCGCGCACGGCGTTGGACAGCGGCCGGTCGCAGGGCCGCACGATGTGCAGGTCGCGGGTGAGCACCGGCACGCCCAGCGGCCAGGCGAGAAGCCGCCCCTCCTCCACCTCGCGCCGCACCGCCGCCGCCGGCAGGATGGCATAGCCGAGGCCGCCTTCCACGAGCAGCTTGATCTGGCCATAGGTGTCGATGTCGATGACGGTGCTCAGCAATGCCCCCTCGGACATGGCCCGCTCCTCGATCAGTTCGCGCAGGCCATGGCCCAGGCTCGGCAGAATCAGCGTGAGCTGCGCCACCCGCCCCAGCGGCACCGGCCCGCCCGAGGGATGGCTTTCCCCTTCCGGCGGCACCTTGGGGCCGATCAGGCACAATTCCTCCGACAGCACGCGATGGGCGGTCAGGCCGCGATCATTGACGGTGCGATAAAGCACGCCGAGATCGATCTTGCCGTCGCGCAGCCAGTCCAGCACGAAGCCGCTCATGGCCTCGGCGACCCGCAGCTTGACCTTGGGATAGCGCCGCCGCGCCTCGCTCAGCAAAGGCACGCACAGCATCTGGCTGATGGTGCCGGGCATGCCGAATCGCACTTCGCCGGAAGGCTCCGCCTGCCCGCCCTTCACCGCCTCGCGCGCGACTTCCATCTGGCCGATGATCAGGCGGGCATGGCGCAGCAAGGTCTCGCCCGCCTCGGTGGGACGCACGCCCTGGGGGCTGCGGAACAGCAGTTCCACCCCGAGATCCAGCTCCATGTTGCGCACATGCTGGCTCAGCGCCGGCTGGGCCACGCGCAGGCGATGGGCGGCCTTCGAGAACGAGCCCATCTCCACGATGGCGGTGAAATAGCGAAGCTGGCGTAGGTCCACGGTCGGCGTCTTCCCCTAAAGGTCAGAAGCCGGGACTATACGCCCCCCCCCACCGAGAAGGGAAATCTATGACGCGGCGAAGCCGAGGCGATGGGCGCGGTGCGGCTGCACCAGGCTGAACATGGTGCCGTCCGGTACCGCGTTCGCCGAGAACAGAGCCTGGAGTTCGTCCCGCTTGGCTGCCGCAACAGGCTTGCGGGCCGGGTCAACGGCCACCAGCTTGGCGATGAAGCCGTCGAGATCCTGGAACCGGCGCGGATCGTCGTATTCCACGCAGTCGAGCACACGAAGCCCCTGCTCCGCGACCGTGGAAAGGGCTTGCTGCGCCAGTGTGCGGATCTCGGTCTCGTCTTCCACCGGCAGCATGGAGGCAAAGAAGGTGCCTTCCGCCAAAGGCTCGATGACCACGACGTTGCCGCCGCTCACCCGCGCCGCCTCGCGCAGCGCGGCGGCCATGAGCGGTGCCGGCACATGGTGCAGGCTGTTGAGGAACACCGCCACGCCGAACGCGCCATCGGCGAACGGCATGGCCTGCGCGCCGGTCTGCTCGAACCGCGCAGCAGGCGCCGCCGCCCGCGCCGCCGCGATCGCCTCGGCTTGCGGGTCGATGCCGGTCACCTCGGCACCGCGCGCGCCGAGGGCGCCGGCGAGCGCCCCCGTGCCGCAGCCGACATCGAGGATCTTGCGGCCGGCGATGGGATCGAGCCAGCGTTCGAGAAGGCCGAGCGCATTGCCGGTGGGCCGTGCCGTCATGGAGGTTTCCTTTCCCTGTTTCTTGTCCCGTCAGGCCGAGGCCGGCACGGACCCGAAGTCGGCGCGAACCGCATCGGTTTGCGCGCCGAGCCCCGGGACCGCGCGGAATTCCGCCGGCTTGCCGTCCACCACCGCGCCCGGCGCAAGGCAGCGCACGGGGCCGGAGGGGGTATCCACCTCCACATAGCGGTTCTGCGGATGGGCCGCGACATCTTCCAGCGTGCTGACCCGCCCGTAGGCGACGCGGGCCTTCTCCAGCCGCTCCACCGCCTGCGCGCGAGTGAGGGTGGAGAACACGGCATTGATGGCCTCGTCCAGCGCCGGGCGGGCGGCGACGCGGTTGTTGTTGCTGTCGAACCGGGGATCGACGGCGATGCCGGCATCGCCCAGCACCTCGGCGCAGAACATCTGCCATTCCCGCTCGTTCTGGATCGAGAACAGAACCGCCTTGCCGTCGGCGCAGGTATAGGCGCCATACGGCGCGATGGTGGGATGGTTGAGCCCCGCCTTCTCCGGCACCTTGCCGCCATAGACATATTGCAGGTAGGGCACGTTCATCCAGTCGGACAGCGCGTGATAGAGCGACACCGCGATGTGCCGCCCGACGCCGGTGCGCTCGCGGGCATAGAGCGCCTGCATCACCGACTGGAGCGCCGTCATGCCGGCGGCGATGTCGCACACTGAGACGCCCACCCGCGCCGAGCCGTGTTCGTTGCCGGTGATGGAGGACAGGCCGGTTTCCGCCTGCACCAGCAGGTCGTACGCCTTCAGGTCGCGGTACGGACCCTCGTCGCCATAGCCGGAGATGGAGCAGGTGATGAGGCGCGGATTTTCCGCCCGCAGCTTTTCGGGTGCGAAGCCGAGGCGGTCGATGGCGCCGGGGGCAAGGTTCTGGATGAAGATGTCGGCCTGCGCCACCATCGCCCGCAGCACCGCGAGATCGTCCGGCGCCTTGAGGTCGAGGCAGACCGACTCCTTCCCCCGGTTCAACCAGACGAAATAGGCGCTCTCGCCATGGACCAGGGAATCGTAATTGCGGGCGAAATCCCCCTCCGGCCGCTCGATCTTGATCACCCGCGCCCCGGCATCCGCAAGGCGGCAGGACAGATAGGGAGCGGCCACCGCCTGCTCCACGGACACGACAAGGATGCCTTCGAGATCGTTTTGCATCGGGACCGGAAAAGTTGGAGGAGCCGGCGGCGCCGGCACGCGCTCACGCCGCGTGGAGCGGAGCGGACAGGCCTCGACATTCGCCTTAAGTCCACCAGAGCACAAATACGCATGCGGCCTAGGCGCCATAATGAAATCGTATGGCGGCGGCGCAAAGCGATAATGCGGCACAGGCAATGGCGCGACACGAAGGCCATAGGTCTTTGCTATGAGCGCGCAAGCAATTCCCTATTTGCACCGGCCACAACGGTCGGCACTGTGCCCGCCCATGTCTCCTCGCCCAGGCCCGCCCATGTCCCAGACTCTGTTCGATGCGCGTCTCGTGGTGCTGTTCGTTCCCGGCGACCGGCCGGAACGGTTCGGCAAGGCGCTGGCCGCAGGCGCCGATGCCATCATCCTCGATCTTGAGGATGCGGTTGCGGTGGCCGAGAAATCGAGCGCCCGCGAGGCGATCGCCGCCGGCTTCCCGTCCGGGGGCGGGCCGATCTTCCTGCGCGTCAATCCCGCCGGCACGCCGTGGCATGAAGAGGATGTGGCCCTGGCGCGGCGCCTGCCGCTCGCCGGGCTGGTCTTGCCCAAGGCCGAAAATGTCGCCGACATTCCCGATCTCAGTGGCTTGCCGGTGATGGCGCTGGTGGAGAGCGCGCGGGGCATCGCCAATGCACGGGCCATCGCGGCCGCGCCCCAGGTGCGGCGCCTCGCCTTCGGCTCCATCGATTTTGCCGCCGACCTCGGCTGCGCCCACAGCAACGATGCCCTGCTCGTGGCACGCAGCGAACTGGTGCTGGCTTCGCGCCTCGCCGGCCTCGCCGGTCCGCTCGACGGCGTGACCGCCGCCTTCGACGATGCGGCGCTGTGCGAGGCCGAGGCGGCTTATGCCGCGAGCCTCGGCTGCGCCGGCAAGCTGTGCATCCATCCCCGCCAGATCGCGCCGGTTCTCAAGGGCTTCGCGCCCTCGCAAGCCGACCTCGACTGGGCGCGGCGCATCCTCGCGGCCTCCGCCGCCGGGGGCGCGGCGGTGAAGGTGGACGGGGCCATGGTCGACACGCCGGTGCGGCTTCGGGCCGAAGGCATCCTTGCCCGCGCGCAAGGCACGACGGCGCTTCAGGGAGACGCCAAATGACCGACGAAACCAATATTCTCGCGGGCTATGTGGCCGGCCTCGCCTTCGCCGACATCCCGCCCGAGGTGGTGGCGCGGGCCGAGCGGCTGGTGCTCGACTTCTTCGGCAATATTGCACGCGGCGGAGCGGATGCGGATTCCAGCGCCAGCGTGCGGGCGATGCTGGCGCGCCTCGGCCTTGATGGTCCGGGCCTGTGCACCGTCGTCGGCGCCCCGCGCACCTATGCGCCCGCGGTCGCAGCGCTGCTGAACGGCGTCTATGGCCACTCGCTGGATTTCGACGACACCCATGCGGAATCCTCGCTCCACCCGAGCGCCCCGGTGGTCTCCGCCGCCTTCGCCGCCGCCGAGATGACCGGCGCGAGCGGACGCGATTTCATCACCGCCGTGATCGCCGGTTATGAGGTGTGCTGCCGGCTCGGGGTCGCGCTCGATCCGACCGTGCATTATGCGCGCGGCTTTCATCCCACCGCGACCGCCGGCACGTTCGGCGCGGCGGCGGCGGCCGGAAAGCTGCTGGGGCTGGACGCCGAGCGCATCGCCTGCGCCTTCGGGGTGGCGGCGAGCCAGGCGGCGGGTTCACTGCAATTCCTGGTGAATGGCGCCTGGAACAAGCGCTATCAGGTGGGCGCGGCGGCCATGAACGGGCTCATCGCCGCGACCCTTTCAGCCGAAGGCTTCAAGGGCGCCGCGCAGGCCATTGAAGGCCAACACGGATTTCTGCACGGCTATAGCGACGGCGCCGACCCCGCCAAGGCGGTGCGCGACCTTGGCACTGTGTACGAGACCATGAAGATCGGGCTGAAGCCCTATCCGAGCTGCCGCTATACCCATGCCGCGCTCGACGGGCTGCTGGCGCTGCGGGCCGAACACAAGCTCACCGCCGCCGATATCGTGAAGGTGCGGGTGGGCCTGCACCCCAACGGCATCACGCTGACCGGCGCGCCGCTGGAGGAGAAGCGGCGGGCGCGCACGGTGGTGGACGGGCAATTCTCCATGCCCTTCACCGCCGCCGTCGCGCTCGACCAGGGCGCCTTCGGCTGGGACGATTACGACCGGCTGGGCGATCCCGCCATCGATGCGCTGTGCGATCGCATCGATGTGGAGGCGGATGCGGCGCTGGAAGGCCGCGCGCATCCGTTCGGCGCGCTGCTGACGGTCACCACCATCGGCGGTACCTACGAATCCAGCATTCCCGACCCTTCCGGCGAGCCGGACCTGTTTCCCGTGGATGCGGCGCTGGATGCAAAATTCACCACTTTGGTGACGCCGGTGCTGGGCACCAAGACCGCCGACCTCGCCCGATCCATTCTCGATACCGGCGCCATCGCGGACATGGCCCAGTTGGCTGCGCTGGCACGCGGTTGAAGGTGTTTCGAGGAAAAAGGGCGGCGCGCTGAAACAGGGGCGCACCGTCGGGCGCCATGGGGCGGCGAAAAGCCCCTGAAACCCCCAAACCCTGAGAAAAATGTTTCACGTGAAACAATGACTTGGCAAAGAAGAACACCGGAGAAGTGCGTGTATGTCGCGCAATTTCCGCGGCGATTCTCCGGTATTCCGACGAAGTTCTGCGACGGTGGTCGCGGGTGCCCGGCGAGCGGGCGAAGCGC
Organism: Roseixanthobacter psychrophilus; assembly: GCF_043195195.1. Classification (NCBI taxonomy): domain Bacteria; kingdom Pseudomonadati; phylum Pseudomonadota; class Alphaproteobacteria; order Hyphomicrobiales; family Xanthobacteraceae; genus Roseixanthobacter; species Roseixanthobacter psychrophilus. Next base: position 74,561 of record NZ_JBAFWT010000012.1, on the reverse strand, counting down.
CTCCGTCCCCGGCGCGCGCCCAGGACGCCCGCACCCTAGCGACGACCGCCCCCTGCAACGCGAAATCGCACCGCGGCACCCATGCTGCACTGCCAAAGTGTTCAGCCGACACAGCTTTTTCTCCATTATTGCCATTTCGGCATCAATGTCATGCCATATGATCCATAGATGCGGGGAATCCACAGGAGTATCCAAGGAGCAATCGACAAAAGGGAGGACACCATGCCCCGCATGCGTGCCATAGACGCCGCCGTCCGCGTTCTCGAGAAGGAAGGCATCACCTGCGCCTTCGGTGTTCCCGGCGCGGCCATCAACCCGCTTTACTCCGCCATGAAGCTGCGCGGTTCCATCCGCCACGTGCTGGCGCGCCATGTGGAAGGCGCCTCCCACATGGCCGAGGGCTATACCCGCGCGGTCGCCGGCAATATCGGCGTGTGCATCGGCACCTCCGGCCCCGCCGGCACCGACATGATCACCGGCCTCTATTCCGCCTCGGCGGATTCGATCCCGATCCTGTGCATCACCGGCCAGGCGCCGCGCGCCCGCCTCTACAAGGAAGATTTCCAGGCGGTGGACATCGAATCCATCGCCAAGCCGGTCACCAAATGGGCCGTGACCGTGCGCGAGCCGGCGCTGGTGCCCATGGTGTTCCAGCAGGCCTTCCACGTCATGCGCTCGGGCCGCCCCGGCCCGGTGCTGATCGATCTGCCGATCGACGTGCAGCTCGCCGAGATCGAGTTCGACGAGAGCACCTATGAGCCGCTACCGGTCTACAAGCCCAAGGCGACCCGCGCCCAGGCCGAGAAGGGCCTGGAATTCCTGCTCTCGTCCGAGCGCCCGCTGATCGTCGCCGGCGGCGGCATCATCAATGCGGACGCCTCCGACCTGCTGGTGGAACTGGCCGAAGTCACCGGCGTGCCGGTCATCCCCACCCTCATGGGCTGGGGCACCATTCCCGACGATCACCCGCTGATGGCCGGCATGTGCGGCCTGCAGACCGCGCATCGCTACGGCAATGCGAACATGCTGGCCTCCGACTTCGTGCTCGGCATCGGCAACCGCTGGGCCAACCGCCACACCGGCTCGGTCGAGGTCTACACCAAGGGCCGCAAGTTCGTGCATGTGGACATCGAGCCGACCCAGATCGGCCGCGTGTTCGGCCCCGATTTCGGCATCGTCTCCGACGCCAAGGCGGCGCTGGAACTGTTCGTCGCGGTCGCCAAGGAATGGAAGGCCGCCGGCAAGCTGCCCGACTATTCCAAATGGGCGGACGAATGCCTCATGCGCAAGCAGACCATGCTGCGCAAGTCGCATTACGACAACGTGCCGCTGAAGCCGCAGCGGGTCTATGAGGAGATGAACGAGGCGCTGGGCCGCGATGTCACCTATGTCACCACCATCGGCCTCTCGCAGATCGCCGGCGCGCAATTCCTCAATGTCTACAACCCGCGCCACTGGATCAATTGCGGCCAGGCCGGCCCGCTCGGCTGGACCCTGCCCGCCGCCCTCGGCGTGCGCGCCGCCCGCCCCGACGCCAAGATCGTCGCGCTCTCGGGCGATTACGACTTCCAGTTCCTGATCGAGGAACTGGCCGTCGGCGCCCAGCACAAGCTGCCCTACCTGCACGTGGTGGTGAACAATTCCTACCTCGGGCTGATCCGGCAGGCGCAGCGCGGCTTCGACATGGATTTCGAGGTGTCGCTCGCGTTCGAGAATATCAATTCCGACGACATCGGCGGCTATGGCGTGGATCACGTGGCGGTGGCCGAGGGCCTCGGCTGCAAGGCGATCCGCGTGCGCACGCCGAACGAGTTCAAGGATGCCTTCATCAATGCCGAGAAACTGATGCAGGAACATCAGGTGCCGGTGGTGCTGGAATTCATCCTGGAGCGCGTCACCAACATCGCCATGGGCGTCGAAATCGACAAGATCAACGAGTTCGAGGAGATCCTCGACGTGCCCGTGGAGCAGATCCGGCAGGTTGAGCCGGCGGAGTGATCTGCTAAAGCTTTGCCCCGTCCTGCCGCAGCCGGCTCCCGCCGGCCGCGTGCGGGCGAAGTGATGCTGTCGGCGCCTCGTGCTGCGGCGGCAGGCTCCAAACAAGCCGTGCCGCTCTTGCTCCATCCCTGCAACGGGGCCGGCGTGCGCCGCGGCCGGGACCGCCGATCCAAGACCAACCCGACGCGGATCTTGCCTTCCGCCGGGGAGTTGAGCGCAAACGTCCAAAAGGCAGGCTAAGCCAGCGGAGAGGTGAATGCCCAAACTCGCAGCGAATCTCACAATGCTCTGGAACGAGCTTGATTTCACCGAACGCTTCGCCAAGGCGGCGTCGGTGGGCTTCAAGGGCGTCGAGTATCTGTTCCCCTATGCCTATCCCGCCGAGCAACTCGCCGAGAAGCTGGCGCAGAACGGCCTGACCCAGGCGCTGCACAACCTGCCCGCCGGCGACTGGGCCAAGGGCGAGCGCGGCATCGCCGTGCTGCCGGACCGGGTGGGCGAATTCCAGGACAGCGTCGGCAAGGGCATCGAATATGCCAAGGTGCTGGGCACGCAGACGCTGAACGTGCTGGTGGGCCTGACCCCCAAGGACGTGCCGGCGGAAAAGGTGCACGAGACGTTGGTGTCGAACCTCAAGTTCGCCGCCGCCGAGCTGAAGAAGGCGGGCATCCCGTTCGTGGCGGAAGCCATCAACACCCGCGACATCCCCGGCTTCTACCTGACCAACACCAAGCAGGCGCTTGCGCTGTTCGATGAAGTGGGCGCGGACGACATCTTCTTCCAGTACGACATCTATCACATGCAGATCATGGAAGGGGATCTCGTCCCCACGATCCGCGCCAATCTTGCCCGCATCAAGCATATCCAGCTCGCGGACAATCCCGGCCGTGGCGAGCCCGGCACCGGCGAGATCAATTATCCGTTCGTGCTCAAAGCCATCGACGAGGCCGGCTACACCGGCTGGATCGGCTGCGAATACAAGCCGAAGACCACCACCGACGAAGGCATCGGCTGGATCAAGGATTACCAGTGACGTGACCCCGCCATCGGCCGCGCGCCGCTGGCGCCGGCCGCCAACCAAACACCCCTGCCCCGCCCGGCGGGGGTGAAACCAATCCAGGAGATACGCACATGAACGTGGGTTTCATCGGTCTCGGCATCATGGGCACCCCCATGGCCGGCCACCTCATCGATGCCGGGCACAAGCTGTTCGTCTATGACGTGTTCAAGATCCCCGCCGAAGTCACCGACAAGGGCGCGACCGCCGTCGCCTCCTCGGCCGAAGTGGCGAAGAATGCCGACATCATCATTCTCATGGTCCCCGATACCCCGCACGTGGACGAAGCCCTGTTCGGCGCCGGCGGCGTCGCCGAGGGCCTGACCGCCGGCAAGATCGTGGTGGACATGAGCTCCATCTCGCCGGTCGAGACCAAGAAGTTCGCCGCGAAGATCAACGCGCTCGGCTGCGATTATCTCGATGCACCGGTCTCCGGCGGCGATGTGGGCGCCAAGGCCGCCTCCCTCACCATCATGGTCGGCGGCCCCGATGCCGCCTTCGAAAAGGTGAAGCCCCTGTTCGAGAAGATGGGCAAGAACATCACCCTGGTCGGCGGCAACGGCGACGGGCAGACCACCAAGGTCGCGAACCAGATCATCGTCGCCCTCACCATCGAGGCGGTGAGCGAAGCGCTGCTGTTCGCCTCCAAGGCCGGCGCAGACCCGGCGAAAGTGCGCCAGGCGCTGATGGGCGGTTTCGCCAATTCGCGCATTCTGGAAGTGCATGGCGAGCGCATCGTGAAGCGCAATTTCGCCCCCGGCTTCCGCATCGAGCTGCACCAGAAGGACCTCAATCTGGCGCTCTCCTCGGCCCGCGCGCTGCAGATCGCGCTGCCCAACACCGCCACCGCCCAGGAATTGTTCAATGCGGTCGCCGCGCGCGGCGGCGGCAAGCTGGACCATTCCGCCATGGTGCAGGCGCTGGAACTGCTGGCCAATCACGAGGTCGCCTGAAAACCGAAAACCTAGCCGAAAGTCATAGAACTTTCGGCTAAGTCCTCTATGAAAAAGCGATGCCCCGGCCCTGCCGGGGCTGGCGCGAAAATGCCGGCGCGAACCGGCCGCCGTGACCTAGCGGCCACCGGTTGGCTCCAGCCAGAAGCCGAAAACACGGCCGGACCCATTCAACGGGAGGAGACGAGAATGTCGACGAAGCGCGCGCGTGCCACCAAGATCGTGGCGACCGTCGGGCCCGCCTCCAACAGCCCGGAAAAGCTGAAGGAATTGTTCCTGGCGGGGGTCGATGTGTTCCGCCTGAATTTCAGCCACGGCACCCAGGAAAACCACGGCGAGGTGCTCGCCCGCATCCGCGCGCTGGAACAGGATGTCGGCCGCCCCATCGGCGTGATCGCCGATCTCCAGGGCCCCAAGCTCCGCCTCGGCAAGTTCGTGGACAATGCCATCACCTTCGCCCCCGGCAAGGTGCTGCGCTTCGACTCCAACGTCGAGACGCTGGGCGATGAAAATCGCGTGCCGATCCCCCATCCCGATATCATCGAGGCGCTGGTGATCGGCTCCACCGTGCTGTGCGACGACGGCAAGGTGCGCCTGAAGGTGGTGGCCAAGGGCCCCGGCTGGCTGGATGCCCAGGTCATCAGCGGCACCAAGCTGTCCAACAACAAGGGCTTCAACATTCCCGACGTGGTCCTGCCCCTCTCCCCGCTGACGGAGAAGGACCGCAAGGATCTCGATTTCGCCTGCAACCTGGGTGTGGAATGGATCGCGCTCTCGTTCGTGCAGCGCCCCGACGACATCCATGAGGCGCGCGCGCTGATCGGCGACCGTGGCGCCGCCGTCATGCTGAAGATGGAGAAGCCGGCCGCGGTGGAGCATCTCACCGAGTTGGTGAAGCTCTCCGATGCCATCATGGTGGCGCGCGGCGACCTCGGCGTGGAACTCTCGCTCCCCGAAATCCCGGCGATCCAGAAGCGGATGATCGCGGAATCGCGCCGCTACGGAAAGCCGGTGATCGTGGCGACGCAGATGCTGGAAAGCATGATCACCGCGCCGGTGCCCACCCGCGCCGAAGTCTCCGACGTCGCCACCGCCGTCTATGAGGGCGCCGACTGCGTGATGCTCTCCGCCGAGAGCGCGGCCGGGCAATATCCGGTGGAAGCGGTCGCCTTCATGGACGACATCATCCGCCATGTGGAGTGTGACCCCGGCTATCGCCAGACCCTCGATGCCACCCAGGCGGAATGGGGCAAGACCATCGGCGATGCGGTGACCAAGGCCACCTACCAGACCGCCATTGCCGTGGATGCGACCGCGCTCGTCGCCTACACCCTCTCCGGCACCACGGCGCTGCGCGCCGCGCGCGAGCGCCCGCCCATGCCGATCCTTGGCATCACCACCAGTCTTGAGACCGCCCGCCGGCTCGCCCTCTCCTATGGCGTCCATGCGGTGCATGCGGAAGAAGACATCCATTCGTTCGGCGAGATGGTGGACACAGCCGTACGCATCGCGGTGGAAGAGGATCTCGGCAAGCCGGGCGATCGCCTCGCCATCACCGCCGGCGTGCCGTTCGCCAAGCCGGGCACCACCAACATCATGCGCGTGACGACCATCGGCGACACCAACCCGCCGAGCAAGTTCGACGGCGTTCAGACCTGAGTGCGGCGAAAGGGACGCCCGCTCGCCGGGCGCTCCCTGCAATCCATGCGCGATTGCGCATACCAGACTCACCGGAACGGGAAAAACCGTCCCTTTCATTGTCGTAGACAATAATCAAAATGCGTCCTTTCAGACGCAGGTCGGCGCTTACTGACGGTCCACCGTATTTTTACGGGTAGCGCTTTGGGTCGAGATGCGAGACCCTTCGCGGCCTGTCCCCAGGATCGCGGAATGCCCGTCGAAGTCGAACGAAAATTCCTTGTGACCTCAGATGCCTGGAGACAGGATGCGCGGGGCGCGCTCTTCTCCCAAGGTTACCTCTGCATCGGCCCGGAATGCACCGTGCGCATCCGCCGCGCGGGCGACAAGGCCTTCATCACGGTGAAGGGGCGCACCGAGGGCATGTCGCGACCCGAATTCGAATATGAGATTCCCCTGGATCATGCCGAGCTGATGCTCGCCGAGCAGTGCATGAAACCGCTCATCGAAAAGACCCGCTACGAGCTGGATTTCGCCGGCAAGCTCTGGACCGTCGATGTGTTCGAGGCCGAGAACAAGGGCCTCGTGCTGGCTGAGGTGGAATTGACCGATCCGCAGGAGCAGGTCGACCTGCCGCCCTGGATCGGCGCGGAAGTCACCGACGATCCGCGCTACCGCAATTCGTCCCTGGTGAACGCACCCATGACCGGCTCTTACGAGAGCGCCGATCTGTAGCGCCTCAACCGGCCGCTCGCGTCATCCCGCCTTCGCCCCCTGCGCCAGGAACGCCTCGATCGCCAAAAGGTCGCGCCAGACCAGGCGCTTGCCGAGCGGCGTGCGCAGGAGATAGGCGGGATGGAAGGTGGGAAGCGCGTGGATGACCCGCGTGCCGGTGTCGTACTCCATCATCCGCCCGCGCAATTTTGTGATGCCCTCGCTCGCCGCCAGCAGCGCCTGCGCCGAAGGGCCGCCGAGGCACACCAGGAGGTCCGGATCCACCAGCTCGATTTGGCGGCGGATGAAGGGCAGGCAGATGGCGGTTTCCTGCGGGGTCGGCGTGCGATTGCCCGGCGGGCGCCAGGGAATCACATTGGCGATGTAGGCGCTGGTGCGGTCGAGGCCGATGGCGCCGAGCATCAGGTCGAGCAATCGTCCCGAGCGGCCGACGAAAGGCAGGCCCTGCTCGTCCTCGTCGCGCCCCGGCGCCTCGCCCACGAACATGATGCGGGCGTGTGGATTGCCATCGGCGAACACCATGCGGGTGGCAGTGCGCTTCAGCGGGCAGCCGTCGAACACCTCCATGATGGCGCGCAGATCGTCCAGGCTTGAGGCGGCACGCGCCATGTCGCGGGCCGCCATCTCCGCCATGTCGGGCGGCGCGGCGGAGAGCGGCGGCACCGCAGCGCTGGCCGCCGCCCGTTCGGGCGCGGCGCGGGGCGGCGCAGGGCGAGGGGGAAGGACTTGAGGGGAACCGCCCGCCTCCTGCCGCGCGGAACCGGGAAAGGCGCGGCCCTCCGCAGGGGCAGCGCCGGCCTGGCCTAGGGCGCCGCGCGATGGCGCGCCCTGGCCGCGCGCGGCGGCGGCTGCCAGGGCGGCCGCGCTTTCGGCGAAACGGTCCACCGGGTCCTCGCCAATCGCCACGTCCACCCCGGCCTCCACATGGAAGGCCAGAATGTCGCGCCAGTCGTCGAGGGAGGAGGAAGCCATGGGGACCGGGTGGAACGAGGGGCGCTCAGGATAGAGCGGAATGCGGCGGGAGGGAACGCAGGGATTGTGCGCGGCGGATTTGCTGTTCCCCCCTGCCTTCCCCGCCGAGCGGCCCTCCCGCCGCAGAAAAAACGCGCGAATTCTTCCCCTGCGCGAAGCTGACGCGTGTACGAGCGAATTGTCAGATCGCTTCAACCGTGGAAGAACTCCAAGGATAAAAGACTGACGTATGCGGGAGCAATCGATGAGCGAGGCGGAACTGCCGGAACGCGAAGGCATGGACTACGACGTGGTCGTCGTGGGGGCAGGTCCTGCCGGTCTGGCCACGGCGATCCGCCTGAAACAACTCTCCGCCGAGCGCGGCGAGGAGATTTCCGTCGTGGTGGTGGAAAAGGGCTCGGAAGTCGGCGCCCACATCCTCTCCGGCGCGGTGGTGGACCCGGCCGGCCTGGATCAGCTGTTCCCCGACTGGCGCACCGAGGCCGACGCGCCCCTGGTCACGCCGGTGAGCGAGGATCATTTCTATTTGCTCGGCCCGGCCGGCGGCATGAAGCTGCCGAATTTCCTAATGCCGCCGCTGATGAACAACCACGGCAATTATGTCGGCTCGCTCGGCAATACCTGCCGCTGGCTGGCGCAGAAGGCGGAAGCCCTCGGCGTCGAGATCTATCCCGGCTTCGCCGCCGACGAGATCCTTTACGACGATAAGGGCGCGGTGGTCGGCATCGCCACCGGCGACATGGGCGTGGACAAGCACGGCACGCCGAAGGGCGAATTCACCCGCGGCATGGAATTGCGCGGCCGCTATACCGTGTTCGCGGAAGGCGCGCGCGGCCACCTCACCAAGCAATTGATCGCCAAATATGCGCTCGACGCCGGCAAGGAACCGGGCAAGTACGGCATTGGTCTGAAAGAATTGTGGAAGGTGAAGAAGGAGCATCACCATCCCGGCCTGGTGCAGCATGCCTTCGGCTGGCCGCTCGGCAATTCCACCGGCGGTGGCGCCTTCCTCTACCATATGGAAGACGAGCAGGTGATGGTGGGCTTCGTGGTCCACCTCAATTACCAGAACCCCTATCTCTCCCCGTTCGACGAATTCCAGCGCTTCAAGACCCACCCGACGTTCCGCGGCACGTTCGAGGGCGCCAAGCGCATCTCCTACGGCGCGCGCGCCATCACCGAGGGCGGCTGGCAGAGCGTGCCGAAGCTCTCGTTCCCCGGCGGCATGCTGGTGGGCTGCGCGGCCGGCTTCGTGAACGTGCCCCGCATCAAGGGCAGCCACAATGCGGTGCTCTCCGGCATCCTCGCCGCCGATCATCTCGCCCCGGTGCTCGCCGAAGGGCGTAGCCACGACGAATTGATCTCCTACGAGAATGCCTGGCGCTCCTCGGCCATCGGCGCGGACCTCAAGAAGGTGCGCAATGTGAAGCCGCTGTGGTCGAGGTTCGGCACCTTCATCGGCATCGGCCTCGGCGCCGTGGACATGTGGACCAACACGTTCGGCTTCTCGCTGTTCGGCACGCTGAAGCATGGCAAGACCGACGCCGCGAGCCTGAAGCCGGCGGCGCAGTGCAAGAAGATCGCCTATCCCAAGCCGGACGGCGTGCTGACCTTCGACAAATTGTCCTCGGTGTTCATCTCCAACACGAATCACGAGGAAGACCAGCAGGTCCATCTGGTGGTGAAGGACATGGCGCTGCAGAAGTCGTCCGAGCACGACATCTATGCCGGCCCGTCCAACCGCTATTGCCCGGCCGGCGTCTATGAATGGATCGAGGAGGGGGCGGACGCGCCGCGCTTCCAGATCAACGCGCAGAACTGCGTCCACTGCAAGACCTGCGATATCAAGGACCCGAACCAGAACATCACCTGGACCGCGCCGGAAGGCGGCGGCGGGCCGAATTATCCCAATATGTGAACGGGTTGGGATCCACCAGCCTGGCTTCCCATGCGGCGCAGCTCACGGCGCCGCATGGGCACGGAGCCGCGACCGCCGGCGTGGTGTCTCAGCCCGGTTGCGCCGCCGGGGTAAGCAGCGCGGGGCAGGATTCCGCCTCCATGCGATGGAGCAGCCGCACCAAGGGCGCCGGCGAAACCTGGATCAGGCCGTCGAACGGCTCGCCCATCTCGATCACCAGGAAGATGGCGGCGGAAATCGCGATCATCGCCAGCACGTGTCCCACGGCAACCAGCGGATTGCGCGGCGCGAACACGCCCAGATACAGGAAGATGAGCGAGAACCAGCTGATCACCACGATGATGAAAATCGACGGCGTCGCAGTGCGCGCCAGGCCGGAGACCTTCCACCGATATTCGACCAGCTGATGGGCAAAAGCGAGAAGCGAAAGGCGCGCCTGCTTCTCGCTTTCGGTGCTGGGCTCGAGCGCGCGAACCTGCGAATCGAGCCTCAGGATCACCTTCAACGTGGACCCGTCGGTGCGCGCCTGGGAGAAATCAACATTGTTCTGCCAGGTTTCGGCAAGCAACTGCTGGCCATAATCCTGCAATGTGTGGCGCAGACCACAGGCGGCCGTGCCATAATTGAGCAGTTCCAGATCCGTCAACTGGATGCTCGCGGCGTATTTCTGCACGTCCGAATAGGCTTCGCTGAAATTGTAGCGAGCTGAATTGACCATCAGGCCCAGCAAGAGGGCGGACATGGTGGAAACCATCGCCATGCTCGCCTTCAGGCTCATGATGGAGCCTTCCCCGAGCCAGGCCTCGGGCAGGCGCTTCGCCAGCAGGCTGCCCGCGCCCGCCGCGACAAGCATGAGCGCGAATGTGGCGACGATCGAGGTCCAGATATCCATAGCCCCAGCTTCCCAGCCTCATCGTCGCGCACGGCAAAGCTTTAGTACTGCCCGCCCTTCGCCCCGCCAAGGTCAACACCGCGATTGCTTTCGTCCGATCCGACGGCTTCCGTCTCGCCTTCGACAATGCCTCGCATGGTGAAGCTGGCACCGTGCAGGAAGCTCTTCACGGCGTCGCGCACCACGTCGTCGAGGTTTTCGGGGGTCGGCGTGCCGTACACGAAGCGGCGGATCGCCAGGTAGAAGATGCGCCCGTGCAGGCCCCAGAACATTTCCGCCTCCCGCTCGCTGATGGGCGCTTCCCGTGGCGTCGGCAGGCCGAGATCGTGCCGCAGTTCCGCGCAGGCCGGCAGGATGATCAGGTCGCGCACGATGGCGAGATAGCGGTTGGTGATGTCGAACGACTTCAGTCCTGAAAAGACGAAGATCCGCACCCACTGATAATCAAAGACCTTTTCCACATATTGCAGGTAGAAGGCGATCAGCCGGGCTTCCAGCGGGCGGCTCCTGTCCTTCACCACGCCTTCCCAGTCCGGGCTCCAGCGGCTGAGATAGACGTGCTCGTAGACCCGCTCGATCAGCGCTTCCTTGCTGGGGAAATGGCGGTAGATGGCGGAATGGGTGATTCCCATGCGCTTCGCCAGCTCGCGGGTTTGCCCCTCGAATCCATGCTCCGCGAAAAAGCGCGCCGCTTCCTCGACGATGGCCAGCTCGCGGTCCGCCGCCCGCATGTTGCGGCGCTTGGGGCGCGCACCCTGGGCGGCCGGCGCCTCGCCGACCGGCGGCGTCGCGGGCGGTTGCGTCCGGTCATTGGCCTTGCGGCGCGAGGAAGCCCCCTTCTCCAACAGCACGCTCTCCCGCCTGAGGCCGCTCCGCACGGCATGTCTTTCGATAGCCCAACTGAAGAAAGTGACCAAATGGTCATTTCGTATTGACAACCGTTCGGAGACGAGGCCTATTTTGTGACCAAGCGGTTACAAAAATCGCGAGAGGAAACGCCATGGGAGTTTGCGCGTGAAAGCTCGCGCCTTCAGTTATGTCCGCGCCCAGACCTTGGCCGACGCTTACGCGGCGTTCGCGCAAGCGGGCGATGCCAGCTATATCTCGGGCGGGCAGAGCCTCGTGCCGGCCCTGGCACTGCGGCTCCAGGCTCCAGAGGTTCTGGTGGATCTCGCCGGTGTCCCGGACATGCGCGGGGTCACGCTGGACGGCAACACGCTGCGCATCGGCGGCCTCACCCGCCACGCGCAAATGCTCACCGAACCGCTGATCGCCCGCCATGCGCCCTTGCTGGCGAAAGCCGCCCCTTATGTGGCGCATCCCGCGATCCGCAATCGCGGCACCCTCGGGGGCAGCGTGGCGCTTGCCGATCCGGCTTCCGAATTTCCCGCCATGATGCTGGCGATGAACGCGCAGATGGAAATCTTCGGCGCGGCGGGCACACGCCTCGTCCCGGCCGACGATTATTTTCAGGACCTCTACCAGACCGCGCTTGAACCCGGCGAGATCCTGGTCGCGCTTCATGTTCCCAGCGTCGGCCCACGCCATCGCTGGGCGTTCGACGAATTGACCCGCCGCCGGGGCGACTATGCCATGGTCGGCGCCGGCCTCCAGGGCCTGTTCGAAAACGACGGGCGCATCGAACATATCCGCATCGCCTTCTTCTCCGTGGCGGCAACCCCGGTCCGCGTGAAAAGCGTGGAAGCCGCGCTTGCCGGCCAGAAGATCGACGCGGCGCTGATCGCCCACGTCCAGGGCCTGATCGAAGCCGAGCTGGACCCCGCCGAGGACGAGCACCTGCCCCCCGCCATGCGGCGCCATCTGGCGCGCGTGCTTCTGGGCCGGCTGCTGCAAACCGTGAGTTCCCCGACATGAGCGCCCCCGTTCCCCTCGCTCTCACCGTCAACGGGGTGGAGGTGGCGCGCGCCGTCGCGCCGCGCACCACGCTCGCCGACTTCCTGCGGCTCGACCTCGAACTCACCGGCACCCATACGGGCTGCGAGATGGGCGCCTGCGGCGCCTGCCTGGTGATGATGGACGGTGTTCCCGTCCATTCCTGCCTCGTCCTCGCCGTGCAGGCCGAGGGCGCGGTGATCGAGACGGTGGAAGGCCTTTCCGAGCGCGGCGCCATCGCCGAGCTGCAGCAGGCCTTCCACCAGCGCAACGCGCTGCAATGCGGCTTCTGCACCCCCGGCGTGCTGGTGAATGCCCATGCGCTGCTGGAACAGGGCGGCATCCCCACGCGCGAGGACATCCGCGACGCGCTCTCCGGAAATTACTGCCGCTGCACCGGTTATGAGGCGATCGTCGACGCCATCGAGACCACGGCGCGGCTGCGCGCCGGCGCGGAGGGCCAACCATGAACGCGCCCGCCAAAACCTTCGACCGGCCCGGCCATGTGGGCCAGCCCATGTCCCGCCCCAATGCCAAGCGGCTGCTGGCGGGGCGCGGGCGCTATGTCACCGACATCACCTTGCCGCGCATGCTGCATGCCGCCTTCGTGCGCAGCCCCTATGCCCATGCCCGGATCGCGGATGTGGACATAGCGGCGGCACAGGCCATGCCGGGCGTGCGCCTGGTTGCCACCGGCGCCGACCTCGCGCGCCTCTGTACGCCCTGGGTGGGGACGCTCGACCATTTCAAGGGCATGAAATCGCCGCCCCAATTGCCGCTGCCTTTGGAGCGCGCGGTGTGGGCCGGACAGGCAGTGGTGGCCGTAGTGGCCGATACCCGCGCCCTCGCCGAGGATGCGGCGGAAATGGTCGCGATCACCTTCGAGGAATTGCCGCCGGTCACCGACCTCGACATGGCCCAGGCCGAGGGCGCGCCCCGCGTCGCCCCCGAGCTTTCCGACAATATGTGCTTCCGCGCCGGCCTCGACACCGGCGGCGTGGACGACATCTTCGCCACGGCCGCCCATGTGGTGGAGGGTGAATTCCACTTCGGCCGCCACACCGGCGTGACCCTGGAACCGCGCGCCATCATCGCCGATTACGATCCGAGCGAGGAGCGCCTGACGGTTCATCACGCGACCCAGACGCCCTATCAATTCCAGGACATCTACGCCCGCCATTACGGCATCGCCGAATCCCGCGTGCGGGTGGTGGCGCCGGATGTGGGCGGCTCGTTCGGCGTGAAGCTGCATGTCTATCACGAGGACATGGCGGTGGTCGGGCTCTCCATGCTGCTCGGGCGGCCGGTGAAATTCGTCGCCGACCGAACGGAAGCCTTCGTCTCCGACATCCACGCCCGCGACCATCGCGTGAAGGCGCGCGCGGCCGTGGCAGCGGATGGCACCATCCTCGCCATGGATGTGGAGGACGAAACCGCCATCGGCGCCTTCTCCACCTATCCCCGCACCAGCGCGGTGGAGGGCAATCAGGTGATCCGCCTCATCGGCGCGCCCTATACGCTCGCCGGCTATCGCGCGGACCTGAAGGTGCTGTTCCAGAACAAGGTGCAGACCAGCCAGTATCGCGCGGTCGGCCATCCCATCGCCTGCGCCGTCACCGAGCGGCTGGTGGATCTCGCCGGGCAGAAGGCCGGGCTCGACCCGTTCGCGGTGCGCGCCAAGAACATGATCGCCGACGACGCCTATCCCTGCGCCTCCGCCACCGGCTACAAGTTCGAGGCGCTCTCCCATCAGGCCTGCCTCGCCAAGCTGCACACGCTGATGAATTACGACCGCCTGCGGAGCGAACAGGCCGAGGCCCGCGCGCGCGGCATCCATCGCGGCATCGGCATCGCCGCCTTCGTGGAAATCACCAATCCCACTCCCGCCTTCTATGGCGTCGGCGGCGCGCGGATCTCGGCGCAGGACGGCGCCATCATCAAGATCACGCCCTCCGGCGAGGTGCGCTGCCTGATTTCGGTGACCGAGCAGGGCCAGGGCACCGAAACCATCATGGGCCAGATCGTCGCCGATTATCTCGGCGTCTCGCGCGACATCGTGCGGGTGATCACCGGCGATACCGAAGTGACGCCCCATGGCGGGGCCACCTGGGCCTGCCGGGGCGCCGGCATCGGCGGGGAGACCGCGCTCCAGGCGGCGCGCAAGCTCAAGGGCAATGTCCTCGCGGTCGCCGCCGCCATCCTCCAGGCGACGCCCGACGCGCTGGATCTGGTGAACGGCGAAGTCGTCGAGCGCGCCACGGGGCAGGCGCGCATCAGCCTCGCGGAAGTGGCGCGCATCGCCTATTTCCGCTCGGATACGCTGCCGGCCGGCACCAATGCCCAGCTCTCGGCGGTGCATCATTACGCACCGCAGGGCTATCCCTTCGCCTTCACCAACGGCATCCACGGCTGCCATGTGGAGGTGGATATCGAGACCGGGCTGGTGAAGATCCTCAAGCATTTCGTCGTGGAGGATTGCGGCCGCATCATCAATCCCCTGCTGGTGGAAGAACAGGTGCGCGGCGGCGTGGTGCAGGGGCTTGGCGCGGCCTTCTTCGAAGAGTGCCTCTATGACGAAAGCGGCCAGCTCACCAATGGCTCGCTGGCCGATTACCTCGTGCCCATGTCGTGCGAAATGCCCGACATCCTGATCGACCACATGGAAACGCCGACCAAGGACACCGAACTCGGTGCCAAGGGCTGCGGCGAGGCCGGCACGGCCGCCGCCGCGGCCGCCGCAATGAACGCGGTGAATGACGCCATCGCCCCGTTCAACGCCGCGATCTCGCAGATCCCCATGACTCCCGCGCGCCTGCTGAGGGCGCTCGGCACCATCTGAATCGACAAAAAAATACCCCCTGGGAGGGACACATGGCCAATTTTCTGTTGCCGCCGTTATCGGGTGTATCGCGTCGTGCCGTTCTCGCAGGCATGGGGGCCGGCATCGGCCTCATGGCCGCGCCGGCAATCCTGCGGGCGCAGACCGACACCATCCGCATCGGCTTTCCGACCCCGCTCACCGGCCCGTTCGGCGCCGAGGCGAAGGACCAGGTGAAGAGCGCCGAACTGGCGGTGAAGCTGGTCAACGACAAGGGCGGCATCGGCGGCCGCAAGGTCGAGCTGCTGGTGCGCGACGACAAGCTGAACGCCGGCGAGGCCGCGACCCGCACCCTCGAACTGATCGAGAAGGACAAGGTGCATGCGATCGTCGGCGCGCTATCCAGCGCGGTGCAGCTGGCGGTGAACGAAGTGACCCGCGCGCGCGGCGTGCTCTATGTCTCGATCAGCCAGTCCGACACCATCAACGAAGTGAAGGATTTCTCGCGCTTCACCTTCCACGAGGCGCTGAACCCGCACATGACGACGGCGGCGGTCGCCAGGAAGACCTTCAAGAAGGGCTCCAAGATCGCCTATCTCGTGGCGGATTATGCCTATGGCCATGAGATGCTGCGCGGCTTCAAGCGCGCCGCCGCCGCCATCGGCGCGGAGAGCGTGGGGGAAATCCTCCACCCGTTCGGCGCCGCCGATTATTCGACCCTGATGCCGCGCATCCGCTCCATGAAGCCGGACATCCTGGCGATCTGCAATTTCGGCCGCGACCAGGCCAATTCCATCAAGCAGGCCAACGATTTCGGCCTCAAGCAGCAGATGCAGATCGTGGTGCCGGTGCTGCTCCACAACCAGCGCCTCGCGGTGGGCCCCGACGTGTTCGCGGGCGTGATCGGCGGCGCGAACTATTATTGGGGCCTGGAAAGCACCGTGCCCACGGCCAAGACGTTCAACGATGCCTTCAAGGCCGCCAATAACGGAGCCTATCCCACCGATTACGGCGCCTACGGCTTCACCGGCGTCGCCTCGTTGCTGCTGGCCATCGAGAAGGCCGGCAGCACCGATACCGACAAGATGGTCGAGGCACTGCAGAACCTGAAATACGATGTCGCCAAGGGTCCCCAGCATTACCGCGCCTGCGACCACCAGTCGGTGCAGGCGGTGCTGGTGCTGGAGTCCAAGAAGAAGGCCGACATGGCGAACGAGCAGGATCTGTTCGCCATCATCGCCAATGATCCGGGCTCGGAAGACATGCTGCGCTCCTGCGCGGAGCTGGGCTTCCCGACCTGAGTCCCCTCACCCCCAACCCTCTCCCCCTCGGGGAGAGGGAGAGTTCCCGAGTTCGCCCCTCCGGGGGGGAGGGAAAGACTGAAGTTCACCTCTCCCCGACGGGGAGAGGTCGGCCGCGCAGCGGACGGATGAGGGGGCGGAGCCTTCCGGCGGGATCAAGCCCCGCCTGACCGGGCGCGCCCCTCACCCCAACCC
Source organism: Roseixanthobacter psychrophilus (assembly GCF_043195195.1). Lineage (NCBI taxonomy): Bacteria > Pseudomonadati > Pseudomonadota > Alphaproteobacteria > Hyphomicrobiales > Xanthobacteraceae > Roseixanthobacter > Roseixanthobacter psychrophilus. Next base: position 58,191 of record NZ_JBAFWT010000012.1, on the reverse strand, counting down.
TCTCCCCCTCGGGGAGAGGGGGGGGCCCGGTTTCGCCCCTCACGGGGGGAGAGCGGGGTTCCCGACTTCGCCCCTCAGGGGGAAGAGGGGGAAAGCCCAAAGTTCACCTCTCCCCGAGGGGGAGAGGTCGGCCGCGCAGCGGAGGGGTGAGGGGGCCGAGCCTCACGGCGGGATCAAGCCCCGCTGCACTGGGAGCGCCCCTCACCCCAACCCTCTCCCCGTCGGGGAGAGGGGGAGTTCCCGACTTCGCTCCTCCGGGGGGAGACGAAAGGGAAAGCCAAAGTTCACCCCTCCCCCGTCGGGGAGAGGACACGACACAGAAAGCCGGAGCCGGACACCGACATGGATCTCGAACTCATCCTCATGCAGCTCTTTTCCGGCGTCGCGCTGGGCGCGGTGCTGATCATGGCGGCGCTCGGCCTCACCATCATCTTCGGCATGCTGGGCATCGTGAACTTCGCCCATGGCGCACTGTTCATGGTGGGCGCCTATGCCGGCGTGTGGGTCGCCGAGCAGACCGGTAATTTCTGGTGGGCCCTGCTGCTGGCGCCGCTGGCGGTGGGCGCGTTCGGCATGCTGATCGAGCGGTTCCTCATCCGCCCGCTCTACAAGCGCTCGGTGGATGATCCCCTGCTGCTCACCTTCGGCCTCGGCTATGTGCTGGTGGAAGCGGTGCGCATCGTGTTCGGCACCGATGGCGTGCCGTTCGCCACACCCGAGGCGCTGAGCGGGGTGGTGGATCTCGGCATCGGCTATTTCCCGCTCTACCGGCTGTTCGTGGTCGGCCTCGTCGCGGTGGTGCTGCTGGCGCTGTGGCTGGCGCTGGAGAAGACCAAGTTCGGCCTGATCGTGCGGGCCGGCGCCAAGGACCCGTTGATGATGCGGGTGCTCGGGGTGGATATCAGCGCCCTGTGGCTGGTGGTGTTCGGCCTCGGCGTGGCGCTCACCGCGCTCGGCGGCGTGCTCGCCGCGCCCATGCGCAACGTCACGCCGGAAATGGGCACGCTGGTGCTCGCCGAAGCCTTCGTGGTCACCGTCATCGGCGGCATGGGCTCCTTGCTCGGCGCGGTGATCGCCGGGCTCGTGGTGGGCGTCGCGGTCTCCATGACCGCGCTGTTCGCCCCGGAAATGGCCACCATCGTCATGTTTGCGCTCATGGCGCTTGTCCTTCTGTTCCGCCCGCAGGGCCTGTTCGGTCAGAGCGTGCGCGCATGAGCGGAGATCCTTCCATGTCCCCCTCCCCGGCCTCCGCCGCCGCGCCGCCGCTGGCCGCGCAGACGGGCGTGAAAGCCACCGGCTTCGGCGCAATGCTGCAGCGCTGGCGCGTGCCGCTCTCGGTGCTCGCCTTGTGTCTCCTGCCGTGGGTCCTGCCCTCGCAGGCGCTGGCGGTGAACGTGCTGGTCTTTGGCCTGTTCGCGGTCGGCTACAATCTGCTCTTCGGCTACACCGGGCTGCTTTCGTTCGGCCACGCGGCCTTCTTCGGCGGTGGCGCCTATCTCACCGGCATCGCCATCGCCCATTTCGGCCTCGGCTGGTTCCCCGCCATGCTGGTGGGCGTGCTGGGCGCGGGCGTGCTCGCCGCGCTCATGGGGGCGCTGTCGATCCGCACCCGCGGCATCTACTTCTCCATGGTCACCTTGGCCCTGTCCCAACTGGTCTATTACGTGGCGCTCCAGGCCAGTTCCTGGACCGGCGGCGAAAACGGCCTGCGCGGTTTCACCGTCTCCACCATCAATCTGTTCGGCTTCACCGTGGATTTTTTGAATCCGGTGAATAAATACTATGTTCTGATGGTGTTCGCGGCGCTGGCGCTGTGGTTCGTCTCGCGGCTGCTGAATTCGCCCTTCGGCGCGGTGATCGAGGCGATCCGCGAGAACGAGACCCGGGCGCGCGCCTGCGGCTATGATGTGGAGCGCACCAAGCTCATCGTCTTCATCCTCTCCGGCCTCATCTGCGGTCTGGCCGGCGCGCTTTCGGCCCTGCATCTCGCCATCGTGCCGCTGGATACGCTGCACTACCAGACCTCGGGGCTGGTGGTGATGATGACGCTGCTCGGCGGCGCCGGCAGCTTCTTCGGGCCGTTCGTGGGCGCCCTGGTGTTCCTGCTGATCGAGGATGTCGCCTCGCTCTGGACCTCCCATTGGCAGCTCATCGTCGGGCTCATCTTCATCGCCTTCGTGCTGTTCCTGCCCAAGGGCATCTGGGGCACCCTCATTTCCCGGAGGACGCATGGATGACCACGCCGCTTCTCTCCGTCGAGAACATCGGCCGCAGCTTCGGCGGGTTCGTCGCGCTGGCGGATATCAGCGCCAGTTTCGCGCCGCGCAAGGTGACCGCCATCATCGGCCCGAACGGCGCCGGCAAGAGCACCTTCTTCAACGTGCTGTCGGGCGTGCTGCCGCCCTCCACCGGCGCGATCCGCTTCAAGGGGAAGGATTTGACCGGGCTGCGCCAGCACAAGTTCGTGCATCTCGGCATCGCCCGCTCCTACCAGATCACCAACATCTTCCCCGAGCTTTCGGTGCACGAAAACGTGCGCGTGGCGGCGCAGGCGTTCGTTGCCCGCTACGACGTGTTCTCCAACCGCACGCGCTATGGCGCACTCGACGAGAAGGCGCACGCGGCGCTCGCCGCTGTCGGCCTTCACGCCAAGGGCCACCGCACGGCCAAGGCGCTCGCCCATGGCGAGCAGCGGGCGCTGGAAATCGCCATCGCCCTGGTGGCAGACCCCGAACTGCTGCTGCTGGACGAGCCGACCGCCGGCATGGGGCCGGAGGAGACCAAGGAGATGGTCGCCTTGATCGAGCGGCTCGCCGCCGAGCGCACCATCCTGCTGGTCGAGCACAAGATGAAGATGATCCTCGGCTTGAGCGATCGCATCCTGGTGCTGCATCACGGCCGGCTGATCGCCGACGGCACCCCCCAATCCATCCAGACGGACAAGGAAGTCCGTCGCGTCTATCTGGGTCAGAACGATGGCTATGCTTGAGATCGAGGGCCTGGACGCCTGGTACGGCGCAAGCCATATTCTCCACAAGGTGAGCCTGAAGGTGGAGAAGGGCGAGATCGTCGCCTTGGTCGGCCGCAACGGCGCGGGGAAGACCTCCACCTTGCGCGCGGTGATGGGGCTGATGCCCCATCACCGCGCGCAAGGTGGAGGTCTTCCCCGCGCCACCGGGCGCGTGCGGTTCGACGGCACTGAGCTTCTGCCGCGCGCGGCGCACGAGCGCTTCAAGCTCGGCCTCGCCTATGTGCCGGAAGAGCGGCGCATCGTGCAGGGGCTGACCGTGCGGGAAAACCTGCAGCTCGGCCTCGTCGCCTCGGGCAAGAAGATCGACGAGCGCACGGCCATCGATGAGATCGCCGAGAGCTTTCCCCGCCTGAAAGAGCGCCTGAACCAGCAGGGCACCACCATGTCGGGCGGCGAGCAGCAGATGCTGGCCATCGCCCGCGCCATGATCGCCAAGCCCTCCATGATCCTCTTGGACGAACCCTCCGAGGGCATCATGCCGGTACTGGTGGAGGAGATGGGCGTCCTGTTCCGCCGGATGCGCGACCAGGGCATGACCCTGGTGCTGGTGGAACAGAACGTGGAATGGGCATTGAAGCTGGCCGACCGGGCGGTCATCATCGACCAGGGTGAGATCGTCCATGAAAGCAGCGCCGCCGCGCTTCTGGCCGACAAGGACATTCAGGATCGCTATTGCGCCGTGTGAGCGCTCGAAAGGACTTTCGTCATGGAAATCGTCGGCGAATATCGCATCGCCGCGCCGCGCGAGACGGTGTGGAAGGCCATCCTTGATCCCGAAATGCTGCGTCGCTGCATCCCCGGCTGCCAGGAACTGACGGAGACTGGCCCGAACGCCTTCGCCGCGAAGGTGCAGATCAAGGTGGGCCCGGTCTCGGCCAATTTCGCCGGCACGGTGGAACTCCAGGATATCACCGCGCCGGAAAGCTGCCGCATCGTCGGCCAGGGCAGCGGCGGGGTGGCCGGCTTCGCCAAGGGCGATGCAGTGGTGACGCTGGCGGAAGATGGGGAAGAGACCCTCCTCACCTACAAGGCCGACGCGCAAATCGGCGGCAAGCTCGCCTCCCTCGGCGGACGGCTGATCCAGGCCACGGCCCGCAAGCTGGCGGACCAATTCTTCTCCACCTTCACCAAGGCGCTGAACGGCGAGGGTGAGGCGGAAAAGGCGGCGTCCTAGGCGGCGCCCGCTACCCCACCACGAACGCGCCCCGGCTGGCGCGCACTTCGTCGACGATGAATTGCTCGGTCTCGGCGATGCGGCGCAGGTCGCGCAGGTCAGCGTGGACCACCAGCCAATAGGTGCGCGAAAAGGTGACGGCGGGCAGGATGCGCACCAGCTCCGGGCAGGCGGCGGCGGCATAATCGTGCAGGATGCCGAGCCCCGCCCCGGCCCGGATCGCCTCCAACTGCCCCACCACGCTCGCGCATTCGAACCGGCGGGCGCACAGATCGATCAGCGCGCCCATGTAATCGAGCCCTGAACTGTAGGTGAGATCCTGCACATAGGTCACGAGCGTGCGGTCGGCGAGATCCGCCTCGTGCTCCACCGGCCCGGTCTGGTCGAGATAGGACCGCGCGGCATAGACGCCGAGCGAATAGTCCGTGAGCTTGCGTCCGAACAACCGCCCCTCCTGCGGCCGCTCCAGGATGATGGCGATGTCCGCCTCGCGCTTGGAGAGCGAGAAGGTGCGCGGCAGCGGCACCAATTGCACCACGAGGTCGGGATGCATCCCGGCGAAGCGGGCGAGCCGCGCGGCCAGGAAATAGGTGCCGAACCCGTCGGGCGCGCCTATGCGCACCGTGCCTTCCAGCTTGAGATCGGCATTGCCCAGCAGAGAGCGGGCGCGCAGCATCTCGCTTTCCACCCGCTCGGCCATGGGCAAGAATTGCTCGCCGATGGCCGTCAGAGTGCAGCCGCTCGGCCGCCGCTCGAACACTTTGGCGCCGAGATCGTCTTCCAGCGCGGTCAGCCGCCGAGTGACCGTGGCATGATCCAGCCCGAGCTTGCGCGCGGCGGCCAGCATCTGTCCCGCGCGCGCGACGGCGAGAAAGACGCGGGCATGGTCCCAATTCATCACAAACGCCTAAAAATGCGGAATGAGTCCGATATCTTAGGCCTTGCTCCGCGCTGATGCCAGAGATCAAGTGCGGCAGATTTCGCGCGGGAGCAAACCATGCAGACCATCGGCCATTTCATCCAAGGACGTCACGTTGCCGGCGAGGGCCGCTCGGCCCCGACCTTCCAGCCCGCCACGGGCGAGCAGATCGGCACCGTGCTGCTCGCCTCCGCCGCCCGCGTCGACGAGGCGGTGCAGGCCGCCGCCGCCGCCCTGCCGGCCTGGGCCACCTTGCCGGCACCGGCCCGCGCCCGCGTGATGTTCCGCTTCAAGGATCTGCTGGAGCGCAATATCGACGATCTCGCCGCCCTGATCAGCCGCGAGCACGGCAAGACCGTGGACGACGCCAAGGGCGAACTGGTGCGCGGCATCGAGGTGGTGGAATTCGCCTGCGGCATCCCGCATCTGCTGAAGGGCGAGTTCTCCGATCAGGTCGGGCGCGGCATCGACACCTTCTCCCAGCGCCACCCGGTGGGGGTGTGCGCGGGCATCACGCCGTTCAACTTCCCGGCCATGGTGCCGCTGTGGATGTTCCCCATGGCGCTCGCCTGCGGCAACACCTTCATTCTCAAGCCCTCCGAGAAGGACCCGAGCCTCTCCCTGCGCCTCGCCGAACTGCTGGCCGAATCCGGCCTGCCGGCGGGTGTGTTCAACGTCGTCAACGGCGACAAGGAGGCGGTGGACGCGCTTCTGACCCATCCCAAGGTGGCGGCGGTGAGCTTCGTCGGCTCCACGGCGGTGGGCGAATATGTCTATAAGACCGCCGCCGCGCACGGAAAGCGGGCCCAGGCCCTGTGCGGCGCGAAGAACCATCTCGTCGTGATGCCCGACGCCGACCTCGACAAGACCGTCGATGCCCTGATGGGCGCCGGCTACGGCTCGGCCGGCGAGCGCTGCATGGCGGTCTCGGTGGCGGTGGCCGTGGGCGGCATCGGCGACGCGCTCATGGAGCGGCTGGAACCCCGCGTGCGCGCCCTCAAGGTCGGCCCCGGCAATGATCCGGCGAGCGAGATGGGGCCGCTCGTCACCAAGGAGCACTTGGCCAAGGTGCGCGGCTATGTGGACCTCGGCGTTTCCGAAGGCGCCAAGCTGACGGTGGACGGGCGCGGCCTCAAGCTCCAGGGCTATGAGGACGGCTATTACATCGGCGGCTGCCTGTTCGACGACGTCACCCCGGACATGCGGATCTACAAGGAAGAGATCTTCGGGCCGGTGCTTTCCGTGGTGCGCGTGCCGAGCTTCGACGAGGCACTGCAGCTTGTGAACGATCACGAATACGGCAATGGCGCCGCCATCTTCACCCGCGACGGCGATGCCGCCCGCGCGTTCGACTACGGCGTGCTGGCCGGCATGGTGGGCATCAACGTGCCGATCCCGGTGCCGATCGCCTATCATTCCTTCGGCGGCTGGAAGCGGTCGATTTTCGGCGATCGCAACGTCTACGGCCTGGAGGGCGTGGGCTTCTACACCCGCCTGAAGACCACCACTTCGCGCTGGCCGGCGGGCATTCGCACCGGGGCCGAGTTCGTCATGCCCGTGCTGGGCTGAACCGGTCGTCGCCAGCAGCCCCGGTCGCCGACCGGGGCTGAGGGCTCAGCGCCGCGCGCGGGTTACTTCGAGACCTTCATCTTCGCGAGATAGCCGACGATGGCATCGACGTCTGCCGGGTCCACCGGGGCCTTGTAGACGTTGATCATCTTGGTCACGACACCGCCCCAGACGGCCGCGCTCAGCGGCGGCTGGTTCAGCACCATCCCGGTGGAGTGGCAGGCGAGGCAATTGTTGTTGATGGCCTCGGCCCCGGCGCCATCGGGAAACAGGCGGTCGCCGGGGGGCAGGTCGACGCTGACCGAGGTCAGCGCGGTGGGCGCGGCGGAAGCCGTGAGCGGGGCGACAACGGTGCCCAGCAGGGCAACGGCGAGCAAAGAGCGGTGCATGGCCACGGGTCCCTATGCTGCGACGATGTCGGTGTGTTCGATGACGTTCCGCATGAAGCCACTGGGGTTCCAGGTGGCCGTCGCGGGCTGCACCTCGCCCTTGGTGTTGGTGCACCGGACCATCAGCGTATATTTGCCGGGCGCCTGCGGCGTGAACGGCGCCGTCCATCGGCGGAAACCGTAGGTGCCTTCGTCCTTGCCCAGTTGGGCCGGAGACCAGGAGGCGCCGCCATCCACCGAGACATCCACCGCCGCGACGCCGCTGTCGCCGCCGAAGGCGATGCCCCGCAAGGGCGTCGGCTTGCCCGCCGGCACCGAGGCACCCGAGGCGACATTGGTGATGAAGGAGCGCGGATTCATCCGGGAAATCGGCACCATCTTCACCCCGGTCTGGCCCGGCACCATGTTGGCATTGGGCGTATCGGGAATGGTGTAGGCGTTCTTGGTCCAGAAATTGGTGTCGGGCTGGTCCAGCACCTCGATGTCGCTGAGCATCTTCACCCAATAGGTCGAATACCAGCCGGGCACCACGAGCCGCAGCGGGAAGCCGTTCAGCAGCGGCAATTGCTCGTTGTTCATGGCGTAGGCGATCATCACCTCGCCGTCCCGGGCATGATCGAGGCTCAACGATTTCATGAATTTCGGCGCGTCGGGCATCAGCGCTTCGTCAAGGCCGTTCAGGCGCACCTGCACGGCGCCCGCCTTCACCCCGGCACGGTCCAGCACATCCTTGAGGCGCACGCCGGTCCACAGGGCGTTGCCCATGGCGCCGTTGGCCCATTGCGCGCCGGGCACCCGCGGGGTGACGAGGCCGCGCGAATTGCCGGAACACTGGTTCACCGCCGCCAGCTCCACGCGCGGCAGGTCCTTCAGGATCTCCTGAAGCGAGAGCGAGAGGGGTTGGTTCACATGGCCCCGCACGGTGAGGCGAAAGGCATCCACCTTGATCTCGGTGGGGATCATCGCCCAATGCCAGCGGACGAAAAACTGATCGTTCGGCGTGAACACGCCCTTGTCGAACACCTCAAAGGGCGTTTCCAGCAGCGGCGGGCGGGTCCGCTGGAGGATCATCGCGCCCTTCTGCGGAAACGCTGTGGTGATCGGCCGCGCGCCGGGCCCACCGGGCAGCGGAAGGTCGACCATCGCCTGCGCCCATGCGCGGTGCGACAGCAAGCTCAACCCGCCCAGGCCCGCGGCGCCGATGAGGCTGCGGCGTGTGAGGGTTGCGCGGTTCACGCCAGCATCGTCTGCCATATTGCCCCTCCGGCGCGTATCGTCTCCGCCGCAATTCGCGGTCTGGATCACGCGCACTTGGTGGAGCATACCGACCCCCGCAGCTTTGTGCGAGAGCCAGATAAACTCAAATTTACGTCAGTTGAACGTCTCACATATTGATGCAGTGCAGCATTTCGCTTGGTGAAGCCGCCTATGCGCCGTCGGAACACAGAACAGCCTCGCCCGCGAATTCTAGGATATTGTGGCGGTCATCGTTTTGCACCCGGGATCGATGGGAAAACTCAACGTGATTCGCCATCCACGGCAGGATATACAAGCTGCCATTACCTAACGTAACTCATCCGTCCCAAGGCAATCGGGTGCGGTGGGGCGCCGGCCCTCGGCATGTCTGCCCGTACGCCGGGCCTGGGATCGCCCGCCTCCCCCCAGCGCTCTTCCATTGGGGCGCGACTGCCCGCGAGGCGGATTTTTGAACGACGAAAGGGAGCCTGGAACCGCCGGGCACCCCTCCGGCGGTCGGCGCTTGTCCGGCCCGCTCCGCGCGAGGCGCATGGCGGGTGCGTCAGCCCTGTTCCGCCGCCCTTGACGCTTCCGCCGATTGTCCTGATTTTCGGGCCAAGGCCCCGCCGCAGACGGGCCGCAGGGACGAGCTGATGTTGCCATGTTTCGCCGGACGCCGATGCGGGTCCGGTTTCTTCGACCGCACCGCACGCTGCCCGCACCGGCGGCATCGGGATTCCGTGCCGGCATGAACGTGCAGAACGGCGCCCAAAGCCACCCCGCCGCCGACGAGGAGCGCATCGGCCTCTTCCCGCTGCTGGCGGAGACCATCTCCGTCCAGGCGCTCGGCACCATGGCGGTGCTGATGGTGCCGGCCCTTGCCCCGGCGATCGCGCGCGATCTCGGCGTGCCCACGGCAAGTGTCGGCTATCAGATCTCGCTGGTGTATTTCGCCGCCATGTTGGCCTCGCTCATCGCCGGCACGTTGGTCGCATGGTACGGCCCCTGCCGGACCGGGCAGGTCGCCATGGTGCTGCACGCAAGCGGGTGCATCCTGGCCAGCATTGCCACCTTGCCCACCATGGCGCTCGGCGCCTTCGTCACCGGCCTCGGCTACGGGCTGATCAATCCCGCCGCGTCCGACCTGCTGATGCGCCATTCCCCGGCCAACCGGCGCAATTTGATCTTCTCCGTGAAGCAGACCGGCGTGCCCCTGGGCGGCATGGCGGCAGGATTGTTCGGGCCGCAGATCGCGCTTGCCTTCAGTTGGCATGCGGCGCTGCTGTGCGTCGCCGTGCCCTGCCTGCTGGTCGCCGGCCTGTCCCAGCTCGGACGCGTCAAGCTCGACCGGCATCGCAACCGCGCCGGCAGCAGCCGGCTTCTGTCCTTCACCGCCATCAGGCTGGTGCTGTCCGATCCGCGCCTGCGCTGGCTCGCGCTGACCTCGTTCTGCTTCTCGGCGGTGCAGCTCTGCGTCATCACCTTCCTGGTGGCGCTGCTGGTGGAGGATCTCGGATTCTCCCTGGTCCAGGCGGGCGCGATCCTCGCGGCGGTGCAGGTGTCGGGCGCGGTGGGCCGCGTGCTGTGGGGCCAGATCGCCGACATGGCGCGCGACGGGCTCGCGGTGCTGATCTTCCTCGCGGTGCTGATGGGCGGCGCCTCGGTCCTCATCATGATCGCCACGCCCGGCTGGCCGATGGCGGCGATCGTCGGATTGCTGCTGCTGCTCGGCCTCTCGGCGGTGGGCTGGAACGGGGTGTATCTCTCCGAGGTGGCCCGCAACAGCCCGGCGCGGGCGGTGGGCACAACCACCGGCGCGGCCATGTTCTTCACCTTCACCGGGGTGGTGTTCGGGCCGGTGATCTTCTCGCAGATCCACGACCGGGTCGGCACCTATATGGGGGCGTATGGGCTGCTGCTCGCGCTTTCGGCGGCCGGCGGGCTGATGATCCTCACCGCCCGCCTGCGCGGGGCACGCTGAGGCGCCCCGCGCCTCAATGGCCCTCGAACGCGATCAGCGTGCGCACCGGCACGCCCATGGCGCGCAATTTGGCGGCGCCGCCCAGATCCGGCAAATCGATGATGAAGCAGGCGGCTTCCACCTGCACCCCCATGTTGCGCAGCAGCTTCACCGCGCCCTCGGCGGTGCCTCCGGTGGCGATCAGGTCGTCCACCAGCACCACCTTCTCGCCGGCCGTGACCGCATCCACGTGCATCTCCATCTCGTCCTGGCCATATTCCAGGGCATAGGCCATGCGCACGGTCTGATGCGGCAGCTTGCCTTTCTTGCGGATCGGCACGAAGCCGGCGCAGAGCTGGTGCGCCACCGCCCCACCGATGATGAAGCCGCGCGCCTCGATGCCCGCCACCTTGTCGATCTTCGCCCCCGCCCAGGGCTGGACCAGTTCGTCCACCGCCCGACGGAAGGCCCGTGCATTGCCGAGCAAAGTGGTGATGTCGCGGAACAGGATGCCGGGCTTGGGATAATCCACGATGGTGCGGATGACAGCGCGCAGATCCGTCGCCTCGGCGGGCGCGGAATTCAGGGGAGAGGCGGTGGCGATGGTCATGGAGCACCCTGTTTCAGCCGGCGCGTGCCGGAGCGGTTGCGCTTAACATTGTTGGCTTGCCCTGGCCTACCCGCAAGATGGGGCAAATCGGGAGATTGGAGCTCGGGCCGACCTTGAGCGGGTCAGTCGGCGCCTTCGCAGTCCAGCTTCTGCTTCGGGAACGCCTGGGCGACCGAGGCCATCAGTTCCGTCCGCGCCGCCTCGCCGGCGGGATCGTTCACCTTGAGCGCTGGCACGGCGCAATTATTCCAGGCGTGGGTGATGAGATAGAGCCGCATCCAGGCGGCGGAATCCGGCACCGAGGCGTGGCGCAACTCGCGGGCGGCGCAAGCTTTGGGATTGGCGTTGCCGGCACAGGCGGCCGCGACGCTCTCGCGCCAGACCGCGACCAGATCGCCCTGCCCTTCCAGTGCATCGACATAGCGTGCGCAAGCGGCGGGCGCGGGGGTGTAGCCCCGCAACGCGGCCGGCGCGGAGAAGGCCTCCAGCTTGGCGATATTGAAGGCGCAGAAATCGGCGATGGCGTCCTTCACCTTGGCGTGGAACGCCTGCGCCCCTTCGAGATCGAGCGGGTTCAGCGCCGCCGCGCCGGCAGCGATGCGCGCGCATTTGGCGGCATAGGGCGCCGAGGTCACGCGCGCCATGTCGGCGGGCTTTGCCGGAAGGCGCGGCGAGGGCGCGGCGGAAAGGGTGTAGTCGTAAATCAGGGACAGCGTGTCGCGCAGCCGCTTTTCGTCGGTCCTGGCGGGGTCGAACCAGACGGTGCCGCTACAGGCGCCGTCGGCGAACGATACGGATTTCTGCGCAGCGCCCGCCGCCCCGCTCCACAGGCAGGCCAAAAGCAATATCACCAGCCTCGACGCCATCGCACGCCCCCCAAGCGGCCCCATTTGCTCCGCGCGGGAAAAGCATAGCCACGCGCGGCGCAAGAATCTGCCCCTTGGCGCCCTGCGCGCGATTTTAGTGCGCATTCTCCGAGACGCCGGCGATGGCGCGGGCAAAATCGGCGGCGGCGAAGGGCTGGAGATCCTCCGCCCCCTCCCCCACGCCGACGAGATGCACCGGGAGGCCGAACCTTGCCGCGATGGCGACCAGGATGCCGCCGCGCGCGGTGCCGTCGAGCTTGGTCATGACGAGGCCGGTCACCCCGGCGATCTTGGTGAACACCTCCACCTGGGAGAGCGCGTTCTGCCCCACCGTGGCATCGAGCACCAGCAGCACCGCATGCGGCGCGCCGGGCTCCAGCTTCTTCACCACCCGCACCACCTTTTCCAGCTCGGCCATCAGTTCGGTGCGGTTCTGCAATCGCCCGGCGGTGTCGATGAGCAGGATGTCAGCACCTTCCGCGCGCGCCTCGGTGATGGCGTCATGGGCGACACCGGCGGCGTCCGCACCCGGCTCGCGGGCGACGACGCGGGCGCCGGTGCGCTGGCCCCACACCTTCAATTGCTCAATGGCGGCGGCGCGGAACGTATCGCCCGCCGCCAGCACCACCTTGCGGCCCTCGCTCTTCCATTGGGCGGCGAGCTTGCCGATGGTGGTGGTCTTGCCCGAGCCGTTCACGCCGACCATCAGGATGATGAACGGCTTGTGCGCGGCATCGATCACCAGCGGCTGGGCCACCGGGGCGAGGATGGATTCCACCTCGGCGGCAATCAGGCCCTTCACCTCGTCGGCGCCGATCATCTTGTCGTGCCGCCCGCGCCCGACCGCTTCGACGATCCGTGCCGCCGTGGCGGTGCCGAGATCGGCGCGGATCAGGATGTCTTCCAGCTCTTCCAGCGTCTCAGCATCGAGCTTGCGCTTGGAGACGAGGTCGGTGATGCCCTGGGTGAGGCTGGAGGCGGTGCGCGCCAGCCCGCTGGTGAGGCGGCGCCAAAAACTCGTCTTTGCCGGTTCCGCGTCTTCGGTGGCGCGCGCGGCGTCAAGCGGGGCGTCAAAGGTCTCCACTTCGGGAGCATCGCTTGCGGGGACGGGCGGCTCCCGAACCGGCTCTGTCGGGGCAAGAGCCTCTTGGGCAGGTGCCTCCTGAGCGAGAGCGTCTTGGGCGAGGGCGTCTTGGGCAGAAGCCTCTTCGACATGGCCGTCTTCAGCCGGGGCGTCGCGCAAGATCGGCGCACCGCTCTGCGCCTCCGCGTCCGCGGCGTGGTCCGAGCCCGCCTGCATTTCGGAAACCGAACCTTCATGGGCCACGGGTTCCGCGCGCGCGGGATCGGTGCTCTCCGGGTGCGTGCTCTCGGGCTCCGCGCTCTCGGGCTCGGCAGGCTGGAGTGCAGCCGGCTCAGGCTCAAAGACCGGGGCCGCCTGCGGGGGCGCCTCGTTCTCGCTGCCCCAACCACCGGTCAGGCGGCTCCAGAGGCCTTTCTTCTTAGGGGCCGGCGGGGGGCCGTTCTCGGTGTCGCTCATCACATCAGGCCGCGATTAGCCGCGCACCGTCGTGACCGGCAATGCGCAGGGGGAGGATGGTGCCGCGTGGGGCGGGACGTGTGACACGCACCGGCGTGAAATGCTCCGTGCGGCCGAGGCCGCCGCTCTCCATCAGCACGCTGCGATGGGCGCCGATGCACAAGGAGAGATGGCGATGGAGGGCCACGGCGCCCGTCTCCCGCAGCCGCTGCGCCCTTGCCTTTACCACCTCGTGCGCCACCTGCGGCATGCGGGCGGCGGGCGTGCCGGGGCGCGGCGAATAGGGAAACACATGCAGGAAGGAGAGGCCGCACGCATCCACGATGTCGAGCGTGTTGCGGAACTGCGCCTCGTCCTCGGTGGGAAAGCCGGCGATGAGATCGGCGCCGAACACCAGATCCGGCCGCAAGCGCCGCATCTCGCCCACAAGACGGATCGCCTCGGCGCGGGAATGGCGGCGCTTCATGCGCTTCAGGATGAGATCGTCGCCCGATTGCAGCGAGAGATGCAGATGCGGCATCAGCCGCTCTTCTTCAGCGAGTGCGCGCAGCAGGTCCGCGTCCGCCTCCACCGTGTCGATGGAGGACAGGCGCAGCCGCTTCAGCTCCGGCACATGGGTGAGGATGGCACGCACCAGCTTGCCGAGCGTCGGCGCGCCCGGAAGGCCGGCACCGTAGGAGGTGAGATCCACCCCCGTGAGCACCACTTCGCCGTGGCCGGTCTCAACCAGCGTGCGCACCTGCGCCACCACCTCGCCCATGGGCACGGAGCGCGAATTGCCCCGGCCATAGGGGATGATGCAGAAGGTGCAGCGATGGTCGCAGCCGTTCTGCACCTGCACGAAGGCGCGGGTGTGCCGGTCGAGCCCGTCCACCATGTGGAGCGCGGTCTCGCGCACCGACATGATGTCGTCCACCACCACCTTCTCTTCGGCGGCAAGGCCGAAATCCAGCGCGGCGCGTGTCGCGATCCAGGTTTCCGGCGCGCCCTTGGCGCCATTGCCGAGCACCCGGTCCACCTCCGCCATGGCGGCGAAGGTTTCAGGCTCGGTCTGCGCCGCGCAGCCCGTGACCACGACCCGCACGTTGGGATCGGCGCGCTTCAGCCGGCGGATGGCCTGGCGTGCCTGGCGCACCGCTTCGCCCGTGACGGCGCAGGAATTGACGATGACGGTGCGCTCCAGCCCCGCCGCCAGCGCGGCGCGGCGCATCTGCTCGGACTCCAGCGCGTTCAGCCGGCAGCCGAAGGTGAGAACCTCGATACCCGGCGCCGCATCGTCCACGCCCGGCGCGCGGGCGGGCGCGGCGCTCACGCCGCCTCCGCCAGCATGGCCGGGGTGAGGACGCCGGAAAATTCATAGGCCACCGGCCCGGTCATCAGCACGTGGCCGTCGCTTTGCCGCCAGGAGATGGCGAGATCGCCGCCCGGCAGGGTGACGCGCACGTCGCGACCCGCGCGGCCGGTCCGGGCGGCCGCGACGGCGGTGGCGCAGGCGGCGGTGCCGCAGGCGCGCGTGCGGCCCGCGCCACGCTCCCACACATGCAGCAGGATATGATCGGGCGCGAGCATCTGGGCGAATGAGATATTGGCGCGCTCAGGAAACAGCGGATTGTGCTCCAGAGCACGCCCGAGCGCCTCCACCTCCACCGCATCGGCATCGGCGACGAAGAACACCGCGTGGGGATTGCCCATGGAGACGAAGCTCGCCGGCCCGAGCGCCTCATAGCCGGCGATCTGGTGCACGGCGGTGTCCGGCACCGCATGGGCCAGGGGAATGTGCTTCCAGTCGAGATGCGGGGCGCCCATGTCCACGCTCACGCGGCCGTCGGGCAGGATCTCGCAATTGAGCAGGCCGGCGGCGCTGTCGAACAGCACATGGCGCGCGCCGGTGCGGCGGGCTTCCAGCGCCGCGATGCAGCGCGTGCCGTTGCCGCAGGCGCCGGATTCCGAACCGTCGGAATTGAGGATGCGCACGAAGCCCATGGAGCCGGAAGCGCGGGGCGGATAGAGCACCATCGCCTGGTCGAACGGCAAAGCATCGGCGCGGGCAAGCGCGCGGGCGGCGGCGGCGGAGACCTCCACGGGATTGGCACGCAGGTCCAGCACGAGAATCTCGTTGCCGAGGCCGTTCATCTTCACAAAGGGGCGATTGGCGAGGCTCGTCATAGGTCCACACACGCATCGAGGATGCAGGTCTTATATGGCCTCCGGCGGGGCATGCGCCACCCCATTGCCAAAGGACCGGCTTTTGTGGGGCAAGACTTCGCGCCGCCCCTGACCGCCCCGCCGCTCCGGGCCCGCCCGCCAGGCGGCTTGGAGCGGGGGATCGCGCGCCGCCCTGCGTGCATGAAAGTGGCGCCCCTCGCTCAAAAAGCCCCACCTAGGCGGCGCGCGCGAACATGCTAAAAGATCGCCTGCGCATCCGCCTTTGGCCCGAATCGCGTGGTAGAGGCCGCTGGGTGTCGGCAAGGAGACTTCAGGCAATGGGCGGTCTTGGCGTGGTTCGTGGAACACGGGCGGCGTTGGCGGCCATGGGCGTGGCGGCCAGCCTTGCGGCACTTTCGGTCCCGCTGCCGAGCGGCGCCGCGTGGGCGCAGGGCGCGGCGCCAGGGACAACGCCCGCAGCCCCCGATGCCGGAGCGCCCGCGACCACGCAGGCCCTGCCCGGCCCCTCCTCGCCACTGTCGCCACCGGCGGGCGTCGAGCCGCGCTCGGTGCAGACCCAGCCCCTCACCGCCCCTTCGGCACCGGCCTTCACCGGTGAGGAAGCCCAGCTCACGACCTTTCCCGTGCTCGCGAAAACCGGCAGCGCGAGCTGGGACACCGGCTTCGAAACCATCGTCGCCACACTGAAGACGATCACCGCCGAAATGAACCGGCTGGGCCTCAAGCGGGCCGGCGACGTGATGGTGGTCTATACCGCCAGCGACGATGCCGGCTTCGAGTTCGAGGCGCAGGTGCCGTTCACCGGCGCCACCACACAGAAGCCACAAGGCGACGTGAAGCTCGGCGCCTCGTTCGCCGGCAAGGTCTACAAATTCACCCATAAGGGGTCGTTCGCGGACATGGACGACACCTACGAATCCATCGCCAATTTCCTCGACGACAAGAACATCGCCGCCCAGGATCTCTATATCGAGCAGTACCGCACCGATCCGCAGACGACGGCGCCCGATTCCCTGGTTGTGGACATCTTCGTTCCGGTTCGCTGAACCAGACACTTCCCAGCGGGCCGCGAATCCTTTTCACTAGAGGAAGTAGTGTTGTCTTTCGGTGAACCGCCGATCGCGGCGGCGCCGAGGTGACGATAGGGAGGCGCCCATGCCCCGGCTCTTCACCGCGCTCGAAATCCCGAGCCAGATCGGTGACGGCCTGTCCCTCATGCGCGGCGGATTGTCCGGCGCCCGGTGGATAGACCCCGAAAACTATCACGTCACCTTGCGCTTCATCGGCGATGTGGACGACGCCAAGGCGCGGGACATCGCGCTGATGCTGGGGCAGGTGCGCCGGCGCGCGTTCGAGATGACCATCGGCGGGCTCGACCAGTTCGGCGGCCACAAGCCCCGCGTGGTCTATGCCAGCGTGCGCCCCGCCCCGGCCCTGCTGGAATTGCAGGCCGAGCACGAGCGCATCATGCAGCGCCTAGGCCTGCCGCCGGAGCGCAATTACAAGCCGCACGTCACCCTGGCCCGGCTACGCGACACATCGAGCCGGCAGGTGGCGGATTATCTCGCCACGCGCGGCTTCTATCGCAGCGACACCTTCCTCGCGACGCGCTTCGTGCTGTTCTCCTCGCGCGATTCGGTGGGCGGCGGGCCCTATGTGGAGGAAGCCGCCTATCCGCTGGTGGGCGGCGCCACGATGCGTCTTGCGGTGCCGGAACGACATCCCATATCCCTTGCATGACCAATACAGGACGCGCCCGCTCCCGCTTCGATTGGAGCGCGCTGCCCTTTACCGAGCGGCATAAGGCGGCGAAGGACGAATCATTCGTCGCGAAGGGCTTCTGGCAGAAGCTGAAGCGCACGGCCGCGCATGTGCCGTTCGCGCAAGAGGCCGTGGCGGCCTATTTCGCGGCCTTCGACCATGCGACGCCGCTGCGGGTGCGCGCCACCTTGATGGGCGCGCTGGCCTATTTCGTGCTTCCGCTGGATTCGATTCCCGACATCCTGCCCGCGATCGGATTTTCCGACGATGCGGCGGTGCTGTTCCTCGCATATCGGGCGCTGACCTCCCACATCACGCCCGCCCATCATGCGGCTGCGAACGACCTCGTGGCGCGACTGCGGGCGGAGGGCGACGACGGCGTGCGCGATTCGGCCCCAAGGCCCGACGATAACGCCCGCAATCCCGTCGGCGCCTGACGGCTGCGTGGGGCCGGCGCCGACAGCCAAGCGCCGCAGTCGGTGCCGGGGGATGACGCCCGACGCCACGCGCCCGCGTGCCTTATCCGGACGCACGGTGAAGAGCGGCGAGGAATGACCTTCCTCAGGCGGCCCCGGTGGTGAGCACCACCTTGCCCTTCACTCGCCGGCCGGCAATCTCAGCGAGCGCGTCGGCGCAGTTCGCCAACGGGAAGGTGGCGTCCACATGGGCGGAAATCTTCCCCGAACGGGCATAGCCGATCAGTTCCTGCGTGGCAGCGCGGAGTCAGGGCACGTCGCGTCGGGCCTGCGCCCCGAAGGCCACGCCGCGGGCATCGCAATTCTTCAGCAGCAACAGGTTGAGCGGCAATTTCGGGATCTCGCCGGCAGCGAATCCGATCACCAGGAGCCGCCCGCACCAGCCGAGCGCCCGAACCGCCTGTTCCGATTGCGCGCCGCCGACGGGATCGAATACCACATCGATGCCCCGATCTCCGCCGAACCCCTTGAGCGTGGCCTTAAGATCTTGCTGGGTATAATCTATTCCCTCGTCAGCCCCGTGTTCGCGGGCGAATGCCAGCTTGTCCGGCGAGGAGGCGCAGGCGATCACCCGGGCTCCCAGAACCTTGCCCAGTTCGACCGCGGCGAGGCCCACGCCCCCAGCGGCGCCGAGCACCGCAAGGGTCTGTCCCGCCTTCAATTCTCCTCGATCCCTGAGGGCATAGAGCGCGGTGCCGTAGGTGACGATGAGGCCCGCCGCCCGCACCAGATCGAGATCGTCCGGCACCGGCGCGAGGGTCTCGGCCCGCACCACCACTTTTTCCCGCGCCGCGCCCGAGGTCATGTAGCCGGCAACCCGCGCGCCCAAGGGAAGGCTTTCCACGCCTTCGCCCAAGGCGCTGACATGCCCGGAAAATTCCGCGCCGGGTGAAAACGGGAGCGGCGGCTTGTGCTGATAAAGGTCGCGGATGATCAAGG
Organism: Roseixanthobacter psychrophilus; assembly: GCF_043195195.1. NCBI lineage: Bacteria > Pseudomonadati > Pseudomonadota > Alphaproteobacteria > Hyphomicrobiales > Xanthobacteraceae > Roseixanthobacter > Roseixanthobacter psychrophilus. The sequence goes on along the minus strand of NZ_JBAFWT010000012.1, from coordinate 39,555 downwards.
TGTCGAAGAAATTGAGACCGACCGCCGTTACGTCCACCACCACCTCGCCGGGGCCAGGCACCGGGTCCGGCAGGTCCTGGAACAAAAGATGTTCCGCCGGTCCGTGGCGCACGCACATGACAGCCTTCATGGGTCTCACCTTTCCACATCCGAACGTAAGCAATTGCCGCGACCGCCTTGCTCCCGCCGCCGGTGGCGCGTCATCCTGTCCGGATCGGTCCCGCCGCCTGCGCGCAGTGGACGCCAGGGCGTTAAGGAAGCAAAAGCAGTCTGTGTGCCATTTTTTTGTCGGCGTCCACATTTAGGGGCATTGAAGCAGCCGGCCACGCTGCCTTTCCTGCGCCGCGTTCAGATCTAGGAGAAATCATGGCTCCGTTCCGCACACGCCTTGCCGTCCTTGGCGGCATCTTTGCCGCTTTGGTCGCGGGTCCCGCGTTCGCCCAGCAAGCGCAGCCCAAACCGGTAGCGCAGTTCGGCGACTGGAGCGTCTATGTCAGCGCCACCCCCAACGCCAAGGTTTGCTACACCATTTCCCAACCCAAGGACCGCCTGCCCGCCGGGCTGAAGCGCGATCCCGCCTATTTCTTCATCAGCACCCGCCCGGCGGAGAATGTGAAGAACGAGATCAGCCTCACCATGGGTTTCACTCTGAAGGAAGGGAGCGAGGCGAAGCTGACCATCGGCAGCCAGACCTTTGCGCTCTATACCAAGGCGGAGGGCGCCTGGGTGCGCAACGTGGCCGATGAAGGCAAGCTCGTGGAGGCCCTGCGCAAAGGCAAGGATCTGACGGTGGTCTCCATCTCGGGCCGGGGCAATTCCACCACCGACAAATACGGGCTGGCCGGGATCACGCAGGCGCTCGATCGCGTCGCCCAGGAGTGCAAATAGTCGCAATGTAAAGAGGCGCGAGGCGGCATCCGGGCGCGGCGGCTTCGCCCAAACCGCGCCTTGATCCTTGTATCTAAAGGCCTCAACGTTCGGATCGCGCCCTTCGTGCCGCTGGCATGGCGGGCGCGAAACCATTATGTGTGCCCCATGACCCCAGTGATCGACACCCTTCCCGCCGCGCCGGCGGCCGCGCCAGTCCTTTCCCTTCCCTCCCTGACCGGGATGGACCGGGAAAAGCTGGGTGCTGCGCTGAGCGCCATCGGGGTCGCCGAGCGCGATCTGCGCATGCGGGTCAACCAGCTCTGGCATTGGATCTATCTGCGCGGCGCCCGCGATTTCGACGAGATGACCAACGTCTCCAAGCATCTGCGGGCGACCCTGGCGCAGGCCTATTCGCTGGCCCGGCCGGAGATCGTGGTGGAACAGGTGTCGCAGGACGGCACGCGCAAATGGCTGCTGCGCCTGCCCGCCGACACCCCCGGAGAGAAGCCGCACGAGGTCGAGTGCGTCTATATTCCCGAAAGCGATCGCGGCACCTTGTGCGTCTCCAGCCAGGTGGGCTGCACGCTCAATTGCTCGTTCTGCCACACCGGCACCCAACGCCTGGTGCGCAACCTGACCGCCGCCGAGATCGTCGCCCAGGTGATGGTGGCGCGCGACCGGCTCGGCGATTATCCCGGCCGCGACCGCGCGGTCGGCCCCGGCCTGCCGACCGAGGGCGATCGCCTCGTCACCAATGTCGTCTTCATGGGCATGGGCGAGCCGCTCTATGCCTATGACGCCGTCGCCGAGGCGATCGAAATTCTCTCCGATGGCGACGGCCTCGGCCTCGGCAAGCGCCGGATCACCGTCTCCACCTCGGGCGTCGTGCCGGAGATCGAGCGGCTCGGCCGCGAGGTCGCGCCCATGCTCGCCATCTCGCTCCATGCCGTGCGCGACGACTTGCGCGACGTGCTGGTGCCGATCAACAAGAAATATCCGCTGGCGCAATTGCTTGAGGCATGCCGCACCTATCCGGCCGCCTCCAACGCCAAGCGCATCACCTTCGAATATGTGATGCTGAAGGGCGTCAACGACAGTCCGGCCGATGCCCGCGCCTTGGTGCGGCTGCTGGAGGGCATTCCGGCCAAGATCAACCTCATCCCGTTCAACCCCTGGCCCGGCACCCAATATGAGTGCTCGGACTGGGAGACGATCGAGAAATTCTCCGACATCGTGTTCCGCGCCGGCTATGCGAGCCCGGTGCGCACCCCGCGCGGGCGGGACATCCTCGCCGCCTGCGGCCAGCTCAAGAGCGAGACCGAGAAGCTCTCGGCCCGCGAGCGCCTCGCGCTGCGCGCCATGGCGGCGGCGGCCGAGTAAACCGTTCCGCATCAGGCTTAAGGCCCCGCGCCCCCATGGATTCCTTCTTCCGTCTCCTGTTGCGATTGATTCTCGTGCCGGCCGGCTATGTCGCCGCCATTTGCGCGGGCACGGCGGTGATCCTGTTCGGGCAATGGCGCATCGGCACCTTGTTCGCCGGCGCCACGGAAAGCCCGGACACGTTCGTGGTGCTGGTGGATGCCCTGTTCACCGCCAGCTTTCTGGTGGTGTTCCTGGTCTCCACCATGTGGCTGGTCGGGGCCATCGGCGTGCTGTTCTCGGAATTGTTCGCCGTGCGCTCCTGGATCTTCCACGTGGCGAACGGGGCCGTCTCGGCCTTCCTCGGCGCCCAGGTCTTCCCCGGCCTGAGCGGCGAGCAAGCGCCGGTGGCGGACCCGTTCTACATCCTCGCGGCCGGCCTTGCGGGCGGGCTCGCCTATTGGCTCATCGCGGGCTGGAGCGCGGGCTTCTGGAAGCCCATGCTGCTCTCATCGCGCCGCACGCCGCTTCCCCCGCCGCCCCCCACAGCAGCACCCCCGCAAGCCTGAAGCTCCGCCCTACCGGGCAGCGGCACGCGGTGCGCGCGCCAGTTCCACGGCGTGGTCGAGCGCCATTTCCAGCCGATCATTGCCCCAGAACACTTCCTTGTCCGCCGTCACGAACGTCGGGGCACCGAACACGCCGAGCGCCTGCGCCTCGTCCACGGTGGCGCGCAGCTTGTCCTTATTGGCCTGCGCCTCGGCCTGGTCGATCACCTCGTCGCAGAAATGGCCGAGGCCGGCGAGCACCTGGCGCACCACCGTCCGATCGGAAATGTCGCGCCCCTCGGCGAAGGCGGCGCGGAACAAGGCGCGCGTAAACGCCGGGCGAGACGCGTCGTTGAGGCGGGTCGCCACGCGCGCGCCGAGCAGGCCATTGACCGGAAAGCTGTCCGGCCGGGTCACCGGCGGGAGCCCGTAGCGCGCGGCGAGCCGGTCCAGGTCGCGCCACATATGCGCGCCCTTCAGCGGGTACACGTTGAACGGCGAAGTCGTATAGCCCTGGGCGGCGAAGATCGGCCCGAGCAGGAACGGCTTCCAGTCCACAAGCACGTGCGCTGCTTCCGCCAGCGGCGCGAGGCGGCTCGCGGCGAGATAGGAATAGGGCGAGGCGAAGTCGTAGTAGAAATCTAGCGTGGCCCTGGTCATCGGCCCCTCCTCAGGGTAAATCGGCGCAAGTTTGCTGCCGCGCCGGGCATCGCCGCAAGGGGCTGGATCAAACCGCGGAGAAAAGCAGGTGATCTGTTGAGGCTGGTGGTTTTCTTCGCCCTCGTGACCGGCGCGGCCGTGGCGATCCTGTTCACGGTGTTTCCGCAATGGGATCTCGCCATCACCGGCCAGTTCTGGGATGCCGGGACGCGCAGCTTCCAGATCGCCTCTTCGCCCGTGGCAAAGGCGCTGCGCAGCGCCGGCAACATCATTCCCTGGCTGTTCGCAGGGCCGGCCTTCGCCGCCCTCATCCTCAAGCTACTGTTTCCCAAGGCGCCCATGTTCATGTCGGCGCGGGCGGCGTTGTTCCTGGCGCTGACCATGGCGCTTGCCCCCGGCCTGCTGGTGAACGCCGTACTGAAGGAGCATTGGGGGCGTCCCCGCCCGGTGCATGTGGAAACCTTCGGCGGCAAGGACGTCTTCAGCCCCTGGTATTCCACCGACGGCACCTGCCCCGGCAATTGCTCCTTCGTGTCCGGCGAAGGTTCGCTCGGCTTCTGGATGCTGGCGCCCGCAAGCCTTGCCCCAGCGCCCTTGCGGCCCGTGGCGGTCGGGGCGGCACTGGCGTTCGGCATGGCGGCGGGCGGCCTGCGCATCGCCTTCGGCGGCCATTTCTTCACCGATACGGTATTTTCCGCTTTGCTGACGATCCTCGTGATCGTCGCGCTGCGCTGGCTGATCTACGACCGCAAGGGCGCGCCATCCACGGCGGCGACGGAGCGGGCCATCGGCAAGCTCGGCCTTGCGCTGAACACGCTCGCGCGGGCGCTGCTGGCTTCGCTGTGGTGGGTCGTGCGCACTGCGGCGCGCAAGATCCGCGCGGCGCTCGCCACCCTCCCCTTGCCATGGCGACGCTCCGGCCTATAGTCCGCGCGCTCTTCAAGACCCTGTATTTCGAGAGATAAGATGGCGCGCGACGTGAAGAAGGTGGTCCTGGCTTATTCCGGCGGCCTGGATACCTCGGTGATCCTGAAATGGCTCCAGACCACCTATGGCTGCGAGGTGGTGACCTTCACCGCCGATCTCGGCCAGGGCGAGGAACTCGCCCCCGCGCGCGAAAAGGCCCTGCTGCTGGGCATCAAGCCCGAGAACATCTTCATCGAGGACGTGCGCGAGGAATTCGTGCGCGACTACGTGTTCCCCATGTTCCGCGCCAATGCGGTCTATGAGGGCCAGTATCTGCTCGGCACCTCCATCGCCCGCCCGCTGATCGCCAAGAAGCAGATCGAGATCGCCCGCAAGGTCGGCGCCGACGCGGTGTCCCACGGCGCCACCGGCAAGGGCAACGACCAGGTGCGGTTCGAGCTGGCCTATTATGCGCTGGAGCCGGAAATCACCGTCATCGCGCCGTGGCGCGAATGGGATCTCACCTCCCGCACCCGGCTGCTGGAATTCGCCGAGAGCCACCAGATCCCGATCTCCAAGGACAAGCGCGGCGAGGCGCCGTTCTCGGTGGACGCGAACCTGCTGCACTCCTCCTCCGAGGGTAAGGTGCTGGAAGATCCGGCCGAGGACGCGCCGGAATATGTCTACCAGCGCACCATTTCCCCCGAGGCGGCGCCCGACAAGGCGACCCTCATCACCTTGGATTTCGAGAAGGGCGATCCGGTCGCCATCGATGGCGAGAAGCTCTCGCCCGCGAGCCTGCTGGCCAAGCTGAACGAACTCGGCCGGGCCAACGGCATCGGCCGGCTCGATCTGGTGGAGAACCGCTTCGTCGGCATGAAGTCGCGCGGCGTCTATGAGACCCCCGGCGGCACGATCCTGCTGGTGGCCCATCGCGGCATCGAGAGCATCACGCTCGATCGCGGCGCGGCGCACCTGAAGGACGAGCTGATGCCGCGCTATGCGGAGCTGATCTATAACGGCTTCTGGTTCGCCCCGGAGCGCGAGATGCTCCAGGCCGCCATCGACCATTCCCAGGCCTATGTCACCGGCCGCGTCACGCTGAAGCTCTACAAGGGCAATGTCACCGTGGTCGGCCGCGAGAGCCCCTATTCCCTGTACAATCAGGACCTCGTGACGTTCGAGGAGGGCGCCGTGGCCTATGACCATCGCGACGCGGCCGGCTTCATCAAGCTGAACGCCCTGCGCCTGCGCACGCTCGGCAGCCGGGCCCGCAAGACCTCCTGATCCCCCTCGCGCGGGCATCGGCCGACCGCCGGTGCCCGCGACACGTTTGCGTCCCGGAGCCTTCATGCAGCCGATCCAGATCGCGGTGGTGCCGGTCACCCCGTTCCAGCAGAATTGCTCGATCCTCTGGTGCACGGCCACCAACAAGGCCGCCGTGATCGATCCCGGCGGCGACCTGCCGCGCATTCGGGCGGCGCTGGCGGAGACCGGGGTCGAGGTGGAAAAGATCCTCCTCACCCACGGCCATTTCGACCATGCCGCCGGCGCGGCGGAGCTGGCGGAAAGCCTCGGCGTACCGATCGAGGGGCCGAACGCAGCCGACCAGTTCCTGCTGGACGCTGTGGCCGAGACGGCGGCGAAATATGATTTCGAGGGCCGCGCCGTGACCCCGGACCGCTATCTCAGCGAAGGCGATAAGGTGCAGGTGGGCGACGTGAAGCTGGATGTGCTGCAGGTGCCCGGCCACACGCCGGGCCATGTGGTGTTCGTCCACGCGCCGTCCAACGTCGCGATCGTCGGCGATACCTTGTTCAAGGGCTCGGTCGGCCGTACCGACTTCTCCTATGGCAATTCAGCCCAGCTCATCGAGGGCATCGTAACCAAGCTGCTGCCGCTGGGCGATGGCATGGTGTGTCTGCCCGGCCATGGCGCTGTGACCAGCATCGGCGAGGAACGCGCGACAAACCCCTTCCTGCCGCGCTGAGCGGGCCGCGCGCGGCCCTCGCGCGCCCGATCAGGCGGCGCGCGAGCCCGGCTTGCGATCCGCCACGGCGACCCGGTTGCGACCGGAATTCTTGGCCTCATAGAGGCCGAGGTCGGCGCGTTCGATCACCTCGTCCACATCCCGGTCGCCGGGCTGCGCCAGAGCCGCGCCGAAACTGACGGTGACGGCGATCTCCTGGCCCTCGAAGCTGACGCAGTTGGAGCCGATGGCTGAACGCATGCGCTCGGCGAGCGCGACCATGCCGGCACGGTCCACGCTAAGCAGCAGCACCACGAATTCCTCGCCGCCGAAGCGCGCGACCCGGTCGTGCTGGCGCAAGGCGGCCCCTATGGATTCGGCGACATGGCGGATCACCGCATCGCCTGCCGCATGGCCGTAGGTATCGTTCACAACCTTGAAGTGATCGATGTCCGCCATCAGGATGCCCAGCCCGTCGCTGGTGCGCGTGCCGCTCAGGGCGGCGTCGGCCACGGTGAGGAAGGACCGGCGGTTGAGCAGGCCGGTCAGCGGGTCGGTATCGGCGAGTTGGCGCAGCTCCGCCATGTCCTGCTGATATTGCTGCTCCGACAGGGTGAAGCGCTGCTCCACCGATCCCAGGCGCCGGAGCAGGGCGCGCAGGGCAGCGGACAATTGCATCACCTCCAGGCTGCCGCGCTGATGCGGGAAGTTGGTGGCGCGCGGATCGCGGCCGATCTCGGAGGCCTTGCCGGTGAGCACCGACAAGGGCGCGGCGATGCGGCGAGAGAGCCAATAGGCGCTGAGGAAGCTCACGGGCAGGGCCAGGAGCCCGATGCCGAGGATGGTCAGGCCGAGCTGTTTCGCATCGGCGAATGCGACCGCGGCAAGCTGGCGCGCGGCGACGATCCAGCCCGGCGCGGGATAATCGCCGCCGCCCGTCACCGCATACCCGGTCAGCATGCGCTCGCCGTCGCTGGTGTCGACAAACGCGCCGCGGCCCTGCGTCTTCATCCGCGTGACCACATCGGCGGGAAACGGATGCGTCCCCACCGGCCCGCCGGCGAGGAGGTTCCCGTCATCACCCAGCAGCCAGACGTGCACCGCCTCTCCATGAACGGAGGTGCCGCGTTGGATCGCACCCCAATCGATCCCGAGATGCGCAGCCAGGGCCCCGAGCAGGCGATTGTCGGCGGAATAGACGGGGACCGAAATGGTCACGAACCGGATGGCGTCCTTCAGCGGCTTCAGCCCGAGCGCCGCGCCGAGCACCCCGGCCGCTTCCACATCCGCGATTGCGGGGGCGCCGAGGCCGTTGCGGAACCAGTCGTGCGAGGCGACCGACGCGCCTTCCAGGCGGGCCCCGGTCGCCGCCCGAACGATGCCGCCGGGATCGACGAAGCCGATCCAGTTGAATTGGGGTGAAGTCGCCCTGAGCTGCTCGAAAATCTCGCGCGCTTCGCGCGGGTCGGCTTCCCAGGCGCCCGCCAGTGCCCGCATCCGGGCAAGCTGGACGACATCGCTGTAGCGCTCCGAAATCTCGAGGTCCAGGCGCTGCGCCAAGGCCTTGGCGCTGGACGCCATCTCTTCCTTGACGTGCGTGATGATGCCGCTCTGGCTGAGACTGGCAGCGACGAACGCAACCGCAGAAAGGGTGATGAGACCGACGACCGCCATGGCGGTCGACATTTGCTGTCCCACTGTCATGCGGTCTTCGAAATGATGCAGCCGCTGGCGCAACCGAGCAAACACGGTGCTTTGTCCTTGCCCTTGTTATCTTGCGGTCGCCGCCGGATCGGCAGCGCGTCCGACCCAAATCTGCGCCCGCGCTCCCTTTGCTCAAAGTTAAAGCCTTTCTTCCGGCTCGGTTCCACAATTCATTCGCGCCGCGCCCCCTAGATCGTAAGGCTGACTTATATTATGTAGACCGTACTATGCCTGAAACGCCTCTTGGCTTCCTGCTCGTGGACGCCGCCCGCCTGTATCGCGCCAACATCGACCGCGCCTTCGAGCAGACCGGCCTTGGCCTGACTGCGGGCGAGGCGCGCACCATGGCCTATGTCAACCTGCATCCCGGCCTGCGGCAGACCGCGCTGGCGGTGCGCATGAATGTCGAGCCCATGACCCTGGTGGGCTTCCTCGACAAGCTGGAAGCCCAGGGCCTGATCTCCCGGACCACCGACCCCAGCGACCGCCGCGCCAAAACCGTCAATCTCACGCCGGCCGCGGACGCCATGCTGCGGGAAGTGCTCGCCGCGGGGGCCCGCGTGCGGGAAGGCGCGCTCGCCGGATTGTCCGAGGCCGAGAAGGACATCTTCCGCAAGGCGCTCGAACAGGTCCGCGCCAATCTCTGCCTGTCCGCGAAGGATGATGCGCAATGACCCCCGTCATGTCGCAGACCCGCACGGCCGTCATCGGCGCGCTGATCATCGTGATCGGCCCGCTTTCCATGTCGCTCTACACCCCCGCCCTGCCCGCCCTGGTGCATGCGTTCAACTCGACGCCGTCGGCCATGAAGCTGACCCTGAGCGTGTATTTTTGCGGCTTCGCCTTCTCTCAATTGCTCTGCGGCCCGCTTTCCGATGCGTTCGGACGGCGCCCGGTCGCGCTCGGCTTCTTCACCGTCTATGTCGCCGGCAGCCTGGTCGCCGCCTTTGCGCCCGACATGGTGTGGCTGGTGGCGGGGCGCGGGCTCCAGGGGATCGGGGTGGCCGCCGGCCCCGCCATCGCGCGCGCCATCGTGCGCGACCAGTTCACCGGGCAAGCCTCGGCCCGCATCCTCAATTTGATCGGCACCATGCTGGCCATCGGCCCGGCGCTCGCGCCGACGGTGGGCGGGGCGATCCTGGTCACGCTCGGCTGGCACCCCATCTTCTTCGTGATGGTGGCCTATGGCGTGCTCGTGCTGGCGCTGCTCGGCTTCGCGGTTCCCGAAACCAACCAGCAGCCCGATCCCGCCCAGGCGCGGCCGGCGCGGGTGTTCGCGAACTACCGCACCTTGCTGGTGAACCGCAGCTTCATGCGCATGAGCTTACTGATCGGCTTCACGCTGGGCGGCATCTATACGCTCGCCGCCATCCTGCCGTTCGTGCTGATCGAGACCATCGGCCTCTCGCCGACCGAGTTCGGTTTAGCCATGATCTGTCAGACCGGCGCCTTTATGTTCGGCACCATCGTCGCCGGACGGCTGATGAAGAAGATCGACGCGGTGCGCCTCATTCCGGTCGGTCTCGGCTGCACGCTGGTGGCCGCATGCGGCCTCATCGTGGTGCCGCAACTGGTTCCCCACGCGTTTCTCGGCGTGATGGGACCGGTCGCCGTCTGGGCATTCGGCGTCGCGTTTCTGCTGCCGGGCAGCACCACCGTCGGGCTCGCGGGGTTTCCCACGATGGCCGGCTCAGCCGCCGCGCTGATGGGCTTCATGCAGATCGGCGGCGGCTTCGTCGGCTCGCTGGTGGCCAGCATGTTCGGCGATCCCGCCGTCGCGCTCATGCTGGTGGTTCCGGGCATGGCGACCATCGCCCTAATCAGCTTCCTGCTCCTGCGCCCCCGGCACGGCGCTGTGGAACCGGCCGCCTCATCCGCCACGCTGGATGAGGGCGATCTGGAAATCGCCACCGATCCCGCCGGCCTGGTGGGCGCGGCGGGCGATGAGATCGAGACCCACATCTTCCGCAAATCCGCCTGAGGTGATCGGCGTCACGCGTGCAAGGTTACGCGTGCAAGGTCACTCGTGATCGTCGTGCAGCGAGCGGATGCGGCGCACCAGCGCCCACACCGAAAGCACCGCCACCGGCACCGCCAGGGCGGTGACGAGGCCCGGATCCAGGCTCAGCCCGACGGCAGCGTCGAGGTGCGCCTCGTGGATGCCCCCGGCCAGAAGATGGACCAAGCTGACCACATAATAGGAGATCGCCGCCACCGAGAGCCCTTCCACCGTGCGCTGCAGACGCAGTTGCAGGCGGGTGCGTTCGTTCATGGAGGTGAGCAGGTCGCGGTTCTGCTGCTCCAGTTCCACGTCCACGCGGGTGCGCAGAAGATCGGCGGCGCGGGCGAGCTTGGCGGAGATGTTGGACTGGCGCTCCTCCACCGACAGGCAGGTGCGCATGGCCGGCGCCATCCGCCGCTCCAGGAACTGGTGCCAGGTGGGGAAACCGGACACCGATTCCTCGCGGATGGTGGCGAGCCGCAGCCGCACGATCTCATAATAGGCCCGGCTCGCGCCGAAGCGGAACAGCGAGGCGGTCGCCCCGGCCTCCAGCTCGGCGGCGAGCGCCACCAATTCGTCCAGCAGCTTGTTGTTGGCGGCAAGTCCCTCGGAATGGCGCATCTCGTCGGTGGCCTGGGCGAGGCGGGCTTCGATCTTGCCGATCTGCGGGGCGAGGCGCTGGGCCTCCGGCAGGCCGAGCAGGGACAGCAGGCGATAGGTCTCGATCTCGAGCACACGCTGCACCAGCGCGCCCGCCCCCTCCGCCCCGAGCCCCCGGTCACGCACCAGGATGCGCACGAAGCCGGACGGATCGGGCTTGAAGTCGGTGACGATCTCGGCGGCGTTGTTCACCACGTCGGAGCGGGCAAGGCTTGCCCGGTCGAACACGGAATCAAGGTGCAGGTCTTCCGCCGTGTCGGTGACGAGATGCAGGTCCACCGCCACCAGCAGGGGACCGGGCGCGGGGATCTGGGTGAGCGGACCGGCCAGCGCCAGGGCGGGGGGGTGGAACGGCAGCACGCCGGGCAGAAGCTCGGTGGAGGGGAAATCCCAGGTGTAGGTGGAGAATTCGGCGTGGCTCTCCCAGCGCAGCGTCGCGCCGCCGAACGAGACGCGATGATGCTTGGCGCCGGGCGGCGGCCCTTGCACACCGCGCGACGCACACAGCTCGTTCACCGCCGCCCGCGCCGCCTGCGCATTCGCCGGATCGGTCAGGAAGGCCACGTGCAGGAAGCGGCGGGGGGTCTCCACCGGGAAGAACGGGCGCGCGTGCAACTCCCCGAGCACCGCCGCGCGCAGGGGATGGGCCTCCAGGATTTTCCCTTCGCCGATGCCGAGATCCGCCGAGCCCATTGTCGTCCCCATTTCAGATTCAAGCCGCGCGCCGCGCGAGCGGGTGTAACGCGCACGCGCGGCCGCAGCCCCGTCTCGGTTGCAGGCGCCAGAGCCGTGCTTGCATGGCGCCGGCCCGGTTTCAAGCGCGAGGGATGGTGCGGCGCGGCACGCCGGCCCCCGTCACGTCGCCTTCGGACCGTCCGATCCTGGCATTGCCTCAGCCCGCCGTCAGCCCTTGCAGATGGGCTGTGTCGTTGAGGCGCAGCAGCCGCGCCGACGTGCCGCTCCATGCGATGAGGTTCAGATTGCAGGGGTCCTGGGCGAACTTCCAATAGGACGAGAGCGGCTGGTCCAGCAGATGGGTCAGCAGCACCCGGTTGACGCTGTCGTGGCCGACCAGAACCACGGTCTCGCCCGCATGGGCCGCGCCGATCCGGCGCACCAGATCGGCGGCGCGCACCGCCAGATCCTGCAGGGATTCCCCGCCGGGAAACCGCATGAGCTGCGGCGCCGTGTGCCAGAGCGCGTAAAGATCCGGAAAGGCGGCCTTCGCCTCCTCATGGGTCTGCCATTGCCATTGGCCGTAATCGATGTCGCACAGGGCCTCGTCCGCCTCGCTCGCGATGCCGCAGGCGGCGGCGATGGCGGCGCCCGTGGCGATGCAGCGGCCGAGCGTGCTGGTATAGACCTTCACCGGCTTCCAGGTGGCGGCGATGCGCGCGGCCACGGCCTGCGCCTCCTGCTCCCCGAGCGGCGACAGGGCCACCTCCATGCGTCCGCGAAAGCGTTCCGGCGCGATGCCCGGCACATGGCCGTGGCGGGTGAGAAGGATGGTGGTCACGGACGCCTCGCGGTTTCCAGAATGGGACGGGAGCTTAAGGCCGATCGACGCGCAAACAGCAATGGCTTCCCCGTCTCCCCTCGTGGGGGAGGGGAATCGGTCGGCTGAGCTTAGCCGTGCGTCGTGGCGGCGGGGTGACTGCGCCGGATCGCCTTGGCCCGCGTCACAAATGCCGCAGCACCCGCACCGGCTTCTCGCTGAGCGCCCGCCAGGTGCCGAGCAACCCGAAGCCGAGCGTGAACACCAGGGCCAGCGCCATGGCGCCGGCCGCCGCGCCGGGGGCGAAGGAGAAGCCGATCTCCATCACCCGCGTCACCACCCCATAGGCGGCGAGCGAACCGGCGGCGATGGCGAACAGCGCCGTCACGAGCCCGAGCCCGGCATATTCGAGCCCATAGGCGAGGATCAGCCGGCCACGTGTCGCGCCGAGCGTCTTGAGGATCACCGCGTCATACACCCGGTGCTGATGCCCCGCCGCCAAGGCGCCCGCCAGGACCAGCACCGAGGTGAGCAGCGTCACCAGCGAGGCGATGCGGATGCCGAAGGCAAGGTCGCCGACCATCTTATTGGCCTGCTCCAGCGCCTCTTTCACGCGGATGGTGGTGATGGCAGGATAGGCCCGCGCCATGTCCCGCAGCAGGGGGATTTCGCGCGCGGCGTCGGCGCCCTCGGGAAAGGTCAGGGTGGCGAGCAAGGTGTGGGGCGCGCCGGCGAATGTCGCGGGCGAGAACACCATGACGAAATTGATGCCCAGCCGCTCCCATTTGATCTCCCGCAGATTGGAGATGCGGGCGCTGATCGCCCGGCCGAGCACGCTCACCGTCACCGTGTCGCCGAGCTTCAGCCCGAGCCCTTGCGCCAGCTTCTTGTCGAACGAGACCAGCGGCTCGGTTTCGTCCGGCCCCCACCATTGACCCTCCACCACCTTGGAGCCTTCCGGCACCTCGGCGGCGGTGGAGATGCCCCGGTCGCTCTGCAGCACCCAGGCGGCGTCGGCGGAGGGCTTGATCTGCTCGGCGGGCACGCCGTTGAGGGCAAGGATGCGCCCGCGCAGCATCGGCACGGCGCGATAGCTGGCGCCCGGCGCGCGCGCGGCGATGAAGCCGGCGAAGGCGTCCGCGTCGGCGCTTGGAACGTCCACGAAGAAGAAGCTCGGCGCCTTTTCCGACAGCGAGCCGGAAATCTCCTGCGTCAGGCTGCGGTCGATCAGGGCGATGGCGGTGAGCAACGAGAGGCCCAGCCCGAGCGACAGCACCACGGTGGGGGTGAGCGCGCCGGGCCGGTGGATATTGGCGAGCGCGAGCCGCGCCATGGTGTTGCGCGGGCGCGGCAGGCGCGCGGCGAGCGCCATGATGCCCATCGCCACAAGCCGCAGCAGGCCGAACACGCAGGCGGCCGCGCCGATGAAGATCAGGGCCGCGCGCTTGTCCTCCGCCGTGAGCACGGCAAGGGCGGCGAGCGCGACCATGGCGAGCGCGCACAGGCCGGCATAGAGCCACGGCGGACGACGGCGGCCCTGCCCCAGCGCATCGCGGAACAAGGTGGAGACCGGCGCCTCCTGCGCCCGCGCGAGCGGCCACAAGGTGAAGGCGAGCGTGACCAAGGCGCCATAGAGCGCCGCCATCAGTAGCGCCAGCGGGTCGAGATGCGGCGCCAGCGGAAACGGGATGAGGCTGGATATGGCGGCGGTGGCGACGAACGGCAGCGCCGCGCCGAGCACCAGGCCGATGGCGATGCCGATCGCCGCGAGGATCGCCACCTCGAAGAAATAGGTGCCGAAGATGGTGGCGCGGGTGGCGCCGAGCGCCTTCAAGGTCGCGATCACGGCGCGCTTGGTGGCAAGATGGCTCGCCACAGCATTGGCGACGCCGACGCCGCCCACCAGCAAGGCGGTGAGGCCAACGAGGGTCAGATACTGGCTGATGCGCCGGACATTGCGCTCCAATTGGGGAGAAGCCGCATCGCGGGTGCGCACCTCAAATCCGGCTTCTGGCGCCCCCTCGCGCACATGGGTCGTGAACGCATCGAGCGCGGCGGCGGAGGGATCGGCAAGCAGCACCCGATAGCTCCAGCGCACGAGGCTGCCGGGCTGGATCAATTGGGTCGCCGGCAAAGCGGCGGCCGAGACCAGGAGGCGCGGGCCGAAGCCGACGCCGGCCGAGAGGCGATCGGGCTCCGAGACCAGCACCGCGCGGATTTCGAAGCGCGCCTCGCCCACCGTGAGACGATCGCCGATCTTGAGCGCGAGGCGTGACATCAACGTCTCGTCCGCCAGCGCGCCGAACACGCCATCGCGCTGCGCCAGCAGATCGGCCAAAGGCGCGGCGGGGGCGGTCTCAACTTCGCCCACCATGGGATAGGTGGCATCCACCGCCTTCAATTCCACCAGGGTCGCATCGCCCCCCGCCGTGCGCGACATGGCGCGCAGGAACGCCACCTGCCCCACCTTGCCGCCGGCCTCCAGCAAGGCATGTTCCTTCGGGCTCGCCGCGCGCTGGATCAAGGTGAAGCCGGCATCGCCGCCGAGAATGGCCCGCCCCTCGCGCGCAAGACCGTCGGTGAGCGCACCGGCGAACGAGCCGATGCCGGCGATGGCCATCACGCCGAGCGCCAGGCAGCCAAGAAAGATGCCGAAGCCGCGCCGCGCACCGCGCAATTCACGCAGCGCCAGCCGCAAACTGACGGGAAGGCGGGAGAGCCTGCCCGTGACGTCACCCGCGCTCATGCCGGCACCGGCGCGACGGCGCTATCGGCCTCGATCCGCCCGGAGCGCAGACGCACGGTGCGCCCGCAACGCGCGGCCAGCGCTGCATCGTGGGTCACGAGCACCAGCGTGGTGCCGCGCGCCAGATGGGCGGCGAACAAAAGGTCCATGATCTGCTTGCCGGTGGCCTCGTCCAGATTGCCGGTCGGCTCGTCGGCCACCAGGATCGAGGGATGGGGCGCGAGTGCGCGGGCGACCGCCACGCGCTGCTGCTCGCCGCCCGACAATTGGGAGGGATAATGGGAGAGCCGGCCGCCCAGCCCCACCGCCTCCAATTCCGCCGCCGCGCGGGCGAAGGCATCGGCCCGGCCGGCGAGTTCCAGCGGAATAGCAACATTTTCCAGCGCCGTCATGGTGGGGATGAGGTGGAAGGATTGGAACACGATCCCCACATGTGCACCACGGAAGCGCGCAAGCGCATCCTCGCCGCGGCCCGTCAGCACCTCGCCGGCCACCCGCACTTCTCCGCCGTCCACCCGTTCGAGGCCCGCCATCACCATGAGCAAAGTCGACTTGCCAGACCCCGAAGGCCCGACCAGCCCCACGGTCTCGCCCGCGCCGATGGCAAGCGATACGCTCTTCAGCACATGCACCCGTGCCGCCCCGCTGCCGAGGGAGAGATCCACATCGGTCAGCGTGATGGCCGGCGCGGGAGAGGAGTGAGTATCCATGCGGTCTCAGATCGGTTCGCACGTCGCGCGGCAGCAGGCGGAGCGCGTCTCATGGCTCCGCAGGGCGCGCGCGGCGGCGCAAGGGTGGACGCGTCGGGAACGCGGGGCCGGACGGTGTCCGGCGCTTGGGGCATATGGAACTTCATTCATGTCGTGGAAAGGGCTGATCGCGCTTATGGTCGCATTCACGTTTGCGTCAGCACCCGCCGTCGCGAAGACGGTGAAGCTGGTGGCCTTCGGCGACAGCCTGACCGCCGGCTACAACCTGCCCCGCAGCGACAGCTTCTCCGCCCAGCTCGAAACCGCGCTGCGCGCCAAGGGCTATGATGTCAGCGTCGCCAATGCCGGCGTCTCCGGCGACACCACCACCGGCGGCCTCGCCCGGCTCGACTGGAGCGTGCCGGCAGACACCGACGGCGTGATCCTGGAACTCGGCGCCAACGACATGCTGCGCGGGCTCAACCCGGACATTCCACGCAAGGCGCTGACCGAGATCGTCACCCGCCTGAAGGCCCGCAACATCCCGATCCTGCTGGCCGGCATGCGCGCCTCAACCAACATGGACGCGGCCTATCGCAAGGCGTTCGATTCCATCTATCCCGAGCTGGCGCAGAAATACGATCTTCTTCTCTATCCGTTCTTCCTGGAGGGGATCGTCGGCAACCGCACGCTGACCCTGCCGGACGGCCTTCACCCCACGGCCCGGGGAGTGGCGCGGGTGGTCTCCGGCATCCTGCCCAAGGCGGAGGAACTGATCGCCAAGGCTGGCGGGACCAAGGCCACCGGGCCTCAGTAGCGATACAGGGCGGCGAGCACCAAGCCGTTCTCCTGCAAGGCATTGCGGGCGAAATAGGTGGTCACGAGGCTGGCCTGGACCGAGAAATTGTCGGCAAGGTCATACATGACCCCCATCTGCAACTTGTAATATTCATAGGAGGCGTCGAAATACGGCGCTTCCCCCGCCCCTTCCGACACCACGTTGAAGGATTGCGCCAGCGCCAGCCAGCGCGGCGCAAGGCGCACGCCGAGCGTCACATCCAGGCGCACTTCATCCGGCGGCGCGCCGAAGCGCAGGCGCTGGGCCACCTCCACATCCAGGAAGGCGGCCCATCCCCACAGCACGAAATTCCAGCCGGCCAGCGCGCGCAGATCCAGCTCGCCGTTGACATAGCCGATCACCGCCGGCCCCTCGCCCGGCTTGGCGCCGGGGAAACGGGCCACCGCCTGGAGCGAGGCCACGAAGCCATCGCCTTCCGCGATCTTCACCCGGCCGCCGAGATCGGTATAGCCGGCGCCGAGATAGGAGGTGTCGGCCGGGCTTCCGAGGGAAATGGAGAGCAGCTCTGGCGCGACGATCAGCGTGAGGACATCGTTCGCCCCCACCTCCATGAACAATTGGGTGGAGATCTTGTCATAGGTCTGTGCCGCATAAAGATTTGAAGACCCGTCGAACGCGTGGTCGGCCCGCGTCGCGGTGGATTGCAGATAGGCCTGAACCTGGGATTCCCGCAGCGTCCAGGCGCCGGCGCAGGCGCAATCCGGGGTGAGCGCGAATCCCAAAGCCGCCGGCACGGCCAGCACGCCCCAACCCCGATGCAGACGCCCCCCAGCGCCCATGAATTTCGCCCCCGCGGGCAGGCCAAACAGGAGCTTGCCCGCCGCACTCATGCTATCATGCAAACGGTCCGTGGAGGTGTGGCGGGCGCAGATGACGTTGCGGAAATTTCATGCAACGGTCTCTTGCCGCCACATTTTGAACCCACCATATTGTCTGTGAACCGCTGGGTCGGGTGGGCTGGAAGGCCATGCCCGTGATCCGCGGTCGAAGTGGAGAATGACGATGTCCGATTATGATCGCAACGTCGCCGGGCGTTACGGAACGACGGTGACGCGCTCGGAGGCCGCGATCGACCAGGGCCTCCGCAGCTATATGCTGAGTGTCTACAATTACATGACCCTCGGCCTCGCCATCACCGGCCTGGCCGCCCTGGGCGTGTTCATGCTTTCGGTCACCACCGATCCCAGCCAGGCCGCTGGCCAGGTTGCCGGCGGCATCATGCTGACCAAGTTCGGCTATGCCCTGTTCGTGAGCCCGCTCAAGTGGGTGGTGATGCTCGCCCCGCTCGCGGCGGTGTTCTTCCTCAGCTTCCGCATCCAGAACATGAGCGTGGGCGCCGCCCAGGCCACCTTCTGGATCTATGCGGGCCTGGTGGGCGTATCGCTCGCGACGATCTTCCTCGTGTACACCCATGAGAGCATCGTCCGCGTGTTCTTCATCACCGCGGCCACGTTCGGTGCGTTGAGCCTCTACGGCTACACCACCAAGCGCGACCTGTCGGCGATGGGCTCGTTCCTGATCATGGGCCTGTTCGGCATCATCATCGCCTCGGTGGTCAACATCTTCCTCGGCTCCACGATGCTGCAGTTCATCGTGTCCGTGGTGGGCGTTCTGGTGTTCGCGGGCCTCACCGCCTACGACACCCAGCGCATCAAGGAGATGTATTTCGCGGGCGACGACAGCTCCACCATGGGCAAGAAGGCCATCATGGGCGCGCTGGCGCTGTACCTGGACTTCATCAACCTGTTCATGATGCTGCTCCAGCTGTTCGGCAACCGCAACAGCAACTGATCCGGCCCGCGCCTCGCGCGGCTGGCAAGATCGGAAGGCCTCGGCGCAAGCCGGGGCCTTTTCGTTTGGCACGCAGCCGTATCGCCGCGCGGCCGCCCGAACGGCTTTTCCTGCGGCCGCGCGGGCGCTATGACGCGGGAATGCAGATCCGCCTCGCCACCCATTCCGACCTCCCCGGCATCACCGCCATCTATGCCGAGGCCGTGCGCACCGGCACCGCCTCCTTCGAGCTGGAGCCGCCGGACCTCTCCGAAATGACCCGCCGGTTCGAGGCGCTGGCCGCCGGCGCCTATCCCTATTTCGTCGCCGTGGAGGCCGATGGCACGGTGCTCGGCTATGCCTATGCCGGCGCCTTCCGCCCGCGCGTGGCCTATCGCTGGACGGTGGAGAATTCGGTCTATGTCGCCCCGTTCGCGCAGCAGCGTGGCATCGGGCGTGCCTTGATGAACATGCTGATCGCCGAGAGCGAGGCGCGCGGCTATCGCCAGATGGTTGCGGTGATCGGCGACAGCGCGAACCACGGTTCCATCGCCCTGCACCGTGCCTGCGGGTTCGCGGACATCGGCATTCTCTCCAACACCGGCCTCAAGTTCGGCCGCTGGCTGGATACCGTGCTGATGCAGCGTCCGCTCGGGGAAGCGGAAAGCAATGTTCCGCTCGGCTAAGCCGGCGGCTTGGCGCTAGAACGGGCCGTGCGTGTAGACCCGCGCCAGAATCTCCTCGAACACGCCGATCCGCGCCTGATAGGCCTCTGCGATGCAGCCGGCATTGCTGCCGCAGGCCGCGCGCTGCTTGAGGAAGGCGCGCTGCTGGTCCTGCAGATCGCCGCGCTGCCCCATGCCCACAAGATGGGTCACGATGGTGTATTGCGTCGCCATCTTCACATCGAGATCGTTGAGGTTCGGCGTGGCGCAGACGGCCTGTTCGTCCGGCGCCTTGGCGGCGGCGCAATCGAAGCTCGCGGCGCGGGCGGCGGAGGGCAGTGAAACGACAAGTGCTGCGGCCAGCAGGGCGAACATCAATGCCCCGGTCGTCGTGCGCGATGCGATGCCGTGCGTCATGCCCTCATCTCCTCAGACCCGCGTGGCGGCGAAGCGGTGGTAGCCCTCAGCGCGCAGGCGGCAGGCCGGGCAGGTGCCGCAGCCATATCCCCAGGCGTGGCGTTCCCCCCGCGTGCCGAGATAACAAGTGTGGGTCTGTTCGACGATCAGATCCACCAGCGCCGTCCCGCCCAAGTGCGCGGCGAGATCCCAGGTCTGCGCCTTGTCGATCCACATCAGCGGCGTGTGCAGCACGAAGCGCGAATCCATGCCGAGATTGAGCGCCACCTGGATCGCCTTGATGGTGTCGTCGCGGCAATCGGGATAGCCGGAGAAATCGGTCTCGCACATGCCGCCGACGATGTGGCGCAGGCCGCGCCGATAGGCGAGCGCGGCGGCGAATGTGAGGAAGACGATGTTGCGGCCGGGCACGAACGTATTCGGCAGGCCGTTCGCGCCCATGGTGATCTCAACGTCCCGCGTCAGCGCGGTGTCGGAGACGGCGGCGAGCGCATCGAGGGTGAGGGTGTGGTCCTCCCCGAGCCGCGCGGCCCAGTGCGGATTGAGGGCGGCAAGCGCCGGTCGCAGCGTCTGCCGGGCGTCGAGTTCCACGCGGTGGCGCTGGCCATAATCGAAGCCGAGGGTTTCCACGCGGGAAAACCGCTCCAGGGCCCAGGCGAGACACGTGGTCGAATCCTGCCCCCCGGAGAACAGCACCAGCGCGCCGTCCGGGTTCGTCCCCCCTTCCCCGGTCGCTGGGGAGGCGGCGTGCGCGTCCATGCCTAGGCGCCCGATGCCACTTCCGGCGCCACTTCTTCAGGTGCCTTGGCGTCGATGGCGATGGCGTGGAGCCCTTCGGCGATCTCCTGCGCCAGCAACGCGTTCACGAGCCTGTGACGATCCACCCGGCTCTTGCCGGCGAAGGCCTGTGCCACGACGCGGACCCGCAAATGGGTAATGCCGCCATCCGGCCGCCGGGTTGCCCCACCATGGCCGGCATGCAATGCGCTTTCATCCTCCACATCGAGCCCGGCAGGTGTCAGGCCGGTCTGCAGCGTGGAGCGAATGCGCGCGAGATGCGCCTGAGCGAAAGAATTTTCCATGAGGGGAGAGGTAACGCTCCCTTCGCCGACACGTCAATGCGGCCGAAGGCGCCGCGCCGCTCCGGGGGATGGATGCGATCAGCCATGGCACAAAGGGGCGCCGCGCCCTATATCTGCGACAGGTTCCGTCCGGCGGATTGCGCTGCGTCAGTCCTCCTGCGCCGCCTCAGGCGGCCGTTCCGCCTTCATTCCCTTGCTTGCCGCACTGCGGTGCGATGGCCATAATCGAATTATGAAGATCGACTCCCCCTTCTTCGACCGCATCCGGGTCAAGCCGAGCGCCGATCGCCTGCGCAAGACCACTTGCGCAGCCTGTGATTGGCCCGGCTGTACCCAGGACGGCACGCACCGCGCGCCCAAGGGCCGGGCCGCGGAAGGGGAATATTGGAATTACTGCATCGACCACGTGAAGCAGTACAACCAGTCGTACAATTATTTCGCCGGCATGAGCGACGATGCCGTGTTCGCCTATCAGAAGGACGCGATCACCGGCCATCGCCCCACCTGGCGCATGGGCACGCGCGGCGCCGAGGCGAACGCGGGCGGCTATCGCGACCCGTTCGGCTTTACCCAGGAAATGGGCGGCACCGCCGGTTTCGAGGCGCCCAAGGCGGAGGGCCGCATGGTCCGCACCCTGGAGCGGCAGGCGCTGGAAGTGCTCGGGCTTGAGATGTCCGCCAACAATGTGGAGATCAAGGCGCGCTTCAAGGAATTGGTGAAACGTCATCATCCCGACGTGAACGGCGGCGATCGCTCGGCGGAAGACCGGCTGCGGAGCGTGATCCAGGCCTACAACACCTTGAAACAGGCCGGTTTTTGTTGAACACCCCCCAAGGGGGCCGCGACGAGAGGCCCCGGCGAGAGAATTTTTGCAGCAGCGGAAAAACCTTTAAGGTGCCGCACGGATCAACAAGCAAGACGACGCGCGCGAATCTACAAGCGCATACGGAGGCGTTATGAGCGGCACCGAGACCATTGCCCCGACCCCGGATATGAAGGTGTCGGTGCGCCAGGTGTTCGGCATCGACATCGACATGGAAGTCCCGGCCTTTTCGGAGGCCGAAAGTCATGTTCCAGATCTCGACCCTGACTATCTGTTCGACCGTCCCACCACCCTGGCTATCCTCGCGGGCTTCGCGCACAACCGCCGCGTGATGGTGACCGGCTATCACGGCACCGGCAAATCGACCCATATCGAGCAGGTGGCGGCGCGCCTCAACTGGCCCTGCATCCGCATCAACCTCGACAGCCACATCAGCCGCATCGACCTGATCGGCAAGGATGCGATCGTGGTGAAGGACGGCCTTCAGGTCACCGAATTCCGCGACGGCATCCTGCCCTGGGCGCTGCAGAACAACATCGCGCTGGTGTTCGACGAATATGACGCCGGCCGCCCGGACGTGATGTTCGTGATCCAGCGCGTGCTGGAGGTCTCGGGCCGCCTGACCCTGCTGGACCAGAACCGGGTCATCCGCCCGCATCCCTCATTCCGCCTGTTCGCCACCGCCAACACGGTCGGCCTCGGCGATACCACCGGCCTCTATCACGGCACCCAGCAGATCAACCAGGGCCAGATGGACCGCTGGTCCATCGTCACCACGCTGAACTATCTGGCGCACGACAAGGAAGTCGAGATCGTGCTGGCCAAGGCGAAGCACTATCAGAACCCCGAGGGACGCGACATCGTCAACCGCATGGTGCGCCTCGCGGATCTTACCCGCAGCGCGTTCATCAACGGTGATCTGTCGACCGTGATGAGCCCGCGCACGGTGATCACCTGGGCCGAGAATGCCGATATCTTCAAGGATCTCGGCTTCGCCTTGCGCGTGACCTTCCTCAACAAGTGCGACGAGCTGGAGCGCGCTTTGGTGGCGGAGCTTTACCAGCGCTGCTTCGGCGTGGAGCTGACCGAGAGCACGGTCAACGTCGCCCTCGCCTGAGGCTTAAAAGCGCCCGGCCCATCAGGGGCGGGCGCCCGCTCCACCCGGTCGGGTGGAGCATCTGAAGGGACGGGACGCCCGCTTCGGCCCCGCCCCGCCCCTGCCAGAGCGCGGGGGAAAATGGTGCGACCGGCGCGATACGCGCCACAGACAGGGCCAGCGGCGATGCCTCCCTCAAACAAGATCGTGAAGACCCTCCCGAAGGAAGCGCCCGCCGAACCGTTCAAGCGCGCCATTACCGGGTGCTTCAAGGCGATTGCCGGGGTGAGCGAATTCGACGTCACGTTCGCCAACGAGCGTCCCTCCCTGACGCAGGACCGCGTCCGCCTGCCCGAGCCGCCCCGGCGCTTCTCGGCCCAGGACGCGGCGGTGGTGCGCGGCCATGCGGATTCCCTCGCCTTGCGCCTCGCCTGTCACGACCAAAGCGTGCACCGCAAGATGCTGCCCACCGGCGATACCGCCCGCGCGGTGTTCGAGGCGGTCGAGCAGGCCCGCGTGGAAGCGCTCGGCGGAAACCGCATGACCGGCGTCCAGCGCAACCTCACGGCCATGCTGAACGACCGCTATCATCGCGGCCCCTATGCCGACATCACCGAACGCGCCGATGCGCCCATCGAGGAAGCTTTGGCGCTGATGGTGCGCGAGCGCCTCACCGGCCAGGCCCCGCCGCCCGCAGGCCGCAAGATCGTCGATCTCTGGCGCGACTATATCGAGAGCCGCGCCGAGGGCGACCTGGCCCGTTTCGCCGACAGCATCGAGGACCAGAAGAAGTTCGGCGAGATCACCCGCGAACTGCTCTCCTCCCTGGAAATGGGCGAGGAAAGCGGCCTTGAGACCGACAAGGAGAGCGAGGACGACGACGATCCCGCCGGCCGCGAGGAACAGGGCGGCGAGGAGGGCGAGGCGAGCGAGGACGACAGCCAGCAGGGCGCGACCGAGGTGGAAGCCGAACTCGCCCAGGAGGAGCTGCCCGACAGCGCGGTGGAGAGCGAGGCCGGCCCCCCGGCCGAGTCGCCTGACGATTCCGACATGGGCGACAGCGAGGAATCGGCCGAGCCCTGGCAGCCCCGCACGCCCCAGTCGCAGGACATCAAGGGGCCGGAATATCACGCCTTCACCACCAAGTTCGACGAAGAGGTGCATGCCGAGGAGCTGTGCGACATCGAGGAGCTGACGCGGCTGCGGTCTTATCTCGACAAGCAGCTCAGCAACCTCCAGGGCGTCGTGTCCCGCCTCGCCAACCGCCTGCAGCGCCGCCTGCTGGCGCAGCAGAACCGCGCCTGGGAGTTCGACCTTGAGGAAGGCATCCTCGATCCCGCACGCCTCTCCCGCGTGGTCACCGATCCCGGCGCGGCGCTCTCGTTCAAGCGCGAGCGCGACACCGAGTTCCGCGATACGGTGGTGACGCTGCTGATCGACAATTCCGGCTCCATGCGCGGGCGCCCCATTACGGTCGCCGCCACCTGCGCGGATATTCTCGCCCGCACGCTGGAGCGCTGCGGCGTGAAGGTGGAGGTGCTCGGCTTCACCACCCGCGCCTGGAAGGGCGGCCAATCGCGCGAGGCGTGGCTGACCGGCGGCAAGCCGGCCAATCCCGGCCGCCTCAACGATCTCCGGCACATCGTCTACAAGTCCGCCGACGCCCCCTGGCGCCGGGCGCGGCGCAACCTCGGCCTGATGATGCGCGAGGGGCTGCTGAAGGAGAATATCGACGGTGAGGCGCTCGATTGGGCGCACCAGCGCCTGCTCGGCCGGCCGGAATCCCGCAAGATCCTGATGATGATCTCCGACGGCGCGCCGGTGGACGATTCCACCCTCTCGGTGAATGCCGGCAATTATCTCGAACGCCACCTGCGCCACATCATCTGGCAGGTGGAGAACCGCTCGCCGGTGGAGCTGATCGCCATCGGCATCGGCCATGACGTGACGCGCTATTACAAGCGCGCCGTCACCATCGTCGACGCCGAGGAACTGGGCGGCGTCATGACCGAGAAGCTGGCGGAGCTGTTCTCCGAAACCCCGCCCGCCCCCGCCAAGACCGCCGGCCGCAAGCGCCTGCATTGATGGGTCCGGACCGGCCGGGGAACACGGCAATGACGCGCCACACCACGCGCGACGGGGACGCGCGCGATGTGGGCGCTCGCACGGGCGGCCCCCGCGCGCGCTGGCTGGCGGGCCTGGCCCTCGCGGCCCTGATCGCGACGGGGCTCGCGGGCCACGCGCTTTCCAAGCCGCCGAGCCTGCCGGTGGAGCCCGTGGCGATCGAGGTGCAGGCGGCGCCCATCGCCACCTTCCGCCCGCGTGCCGACGACACCCGCTTCGGCGCCCTGCTCTATCGCGGCGGGCTGCGGCTCACCTCGCCCTTTCCCGGCTTCGGCGGCCTGTCGGCGTTTCATCTCGACGCGGACGGCGCGCATTTTCTGGCCGTCACCGATGCCGGCGTGTTCCTGCGCGGGCGGCTCGTCACCGAGGGCGACCGGCCGACCGGCCTTGCCGACGTGACGGCCGCCGCCATGCTGGACCAGACGGGCGCGCCGCTCGCAGATTCCAAACGGGGCGATGCGGAATCCCTCGCCATCGGACCCAAGGACGTGTTCGTGGGCCTGGAGGACGTGAACGAGATCTGGTCCTTCCCCGGCCCCGATCCGCTGGGGCAGAAGGGCAAGCCGATCCCGGTGCCGCCCGGCGTGAAGGCGCTGCGCGACAATCTGGGGCTGGAAAGCCTGGTCTATGTGCCCTCCGGCCCGCTCGCCGGGGCGCTGCTGGGCATCGGCGAAGTGGGCGCAACCAATGCCGCCGACCTGCCGGGCTTCATCATCGGCGGGCCGAAGCCGGGCACTTTCACCGTTCCGAAAAGCGGCGTGTTCAGCGCGACAGACGCGGCGCTGGGGCCGGACGGCGAATTGTTCCTGCTGGAGCGCCATTATGCGGTGAGCACCGGCGTCTCGATGCAGATCCGCCGGTTCCAATTGAAGGACGTGGCCCCCGGCGCGGTGCTGAAGGGCGACATCCTGTTCACCGCCGACATGGGCTATGAGATCGACAATATGGAGGGCCTCGCCGTGACCGTGAACGGCGCCGGCGAGACGCTGCTGACGATCGTCTCCGACGACAATTTCAGCCCCATCCAGCGCACCCTCCTGCTGCGCTTCGCCCTGGCCAGGGACTGAGCTGAAGGACTGAGGGCGGCGGCACGCGGCGCGTCGCAGAACTTCTGCGGAACATGGTGTTTTCCCACGCAGAAGACCGCGAACACTCCACTCTTCCCTGGCGTTCTTCTTCGCCAAGTGAATGTTTCACATGAAACATTTTTTTGCAGGAGCGGCTAAACCCCCACCTTTCCCGCTTCCCAGCCCAATATGGCGCGCTTGCGGGTGAGGCCCCAGTGATAGCCGGTGAGATCGCCATTCTTGCCCAGCACCCGGTGGCAAGGCACCACGAAGCTGATCGGGTTCTTCCCCACAGCCGCCCCCACCGCCCGCGCCGCCTTGGGGCTGCCCACCCGGTCGGCGATGGAGGAATATGTGGTTGCGCGGCCCATGGGAATGCGCAGCAGCGTCTCCCAGACCCGCACCTCGAAATCCGTGCCGATGAAGACGATGCGGAGCGGCTGGTCCTCCCGGCAAGCGGCGGGATCGAATATGCAGCGCACCAAGGGCGCGGTGGCGGAAGGCTCCTCCACGAACCGCGCATTGGGCCAGCGCACCGACATGTCGGCGAACGCCGAGCGCTCCTCCCCCGCATCGGCAAAAGCCAATCCGCACAAGCCCCGCGAGGTCGCCATGGCAAGGGCGAGGCCGAACGGCGAGGGGTGAAACCCATAGCGGATCACCAGCCCCGCCCCGCCGGTCTTCCATTCGCCGGGCGACATGGCCTCATGCACCACGAACAGGTCATGCAGCCGGCCGGGACCGGAAAGGCCAAGTTCCAATGCGGCATCAAGCACATTGCTGCTCTGGGCCAGCACCTGCCGGGCGCGATCCAGCGTCACCGCCTGGAGAAACGCCTTGGGCGTCAGGCCGCACCAGCGGCGGAACACATCGGTCAGCGCCCGGCTGGTGACGCCGGTGGCGCGGGCGATCTCCTCCACCTCCGGCTGCTGGCGCATATGGGTGGTCACATAGGCGACGGCCCGGCGCACCACGTCATAATCGGCGGCGGCAATGTCCAGCTCGTTGGCCGAGGTGAGCGGAGCAAAGCCGAACGGCTTCGGCGAATCGAGCGTGGGCGAATCGTGCAGCAGCACGGGCGTCACTCCTTGAGCGGATGTCTGCGCCATTTCACCCGTTTCCCGCCATGGCGACCACCCGATTTCCCCGCAGCCGTCAGAATACCGTGCGCGTGACACCGCGCTTCACTTCCATCAATGCGGCATTGATGTCGTCCGCCAGTTCGCCCTTCTGCACCGGGCCGAGATGGATGCCCACAGGGGTGTGGCAACCGCGCGAGACCAGCGCCATGTCGATGGTGCCGAACTCCTCAACCTCGCGCCGCCACAGCCGGGTGAAGAAGGGATTCATCTGGAAATCCCGCGCCTTGCCCCGCGCCGGCACCTGGCGCACCTGAACCAGGCTCGGAGTGATGCGGATATGCTCGCGCGCGGCGGCGGCGCGGAAATTGGCGCGGAAGGCGAAATAGATCAGCGCTACATCAAGACCGAAGAAACCGAAGATGGGCCACGCCCCCATGGCCAAAAATGCCGCGCCGCACGTGAAGCTGACGGCCCCGACCCCTACCATCAGCAGCAGGAAGCCGCGCTGCGACAGCGAGCGGTGAGGCGCCATGGTGGCGGCAAATACCGTCGGCTCCCCGTCATCGGGGAAAGGCAGGTCATTGGCCTTCGTCATGGGCGGGATTATAGGGACAAAATGGCGCGAAAAACCACACCTCCCCGAGCCGGCTCTTCACTTGTCGCAAAGCCCGCCAAATCCTCGCCAAAACCGGCACCAAGGCAGGCAAAGGAGAAGGCCGGCGCCGCGCTATCTGCCGGAAAGTCCCGCCTCCCCGCCTCCGCCGCCGCGCGCCTGAAGGCCGAGCAGGCCGCCGGCATCGGCCCCGTGCGCCGCAGGGCGGTCGCCAATGCCGCAGCCGCCGCCCATGGGCGCACGGTGACGCAATGGACCGAGGCGGAGATCGTCGAGGCTTTCACAAGGTTCGAGCGGCTCAATCCCGAACCGAAGGGAGAATTGGATTATGTCGATCCCTTCACCCTGCTGGTGGCCGTGGTGCTCTCCGCTCAGGCCACCGACGTCGGAGTGAACAAGGCCACCAAGGGCCTGTTCGCGGCCGCCCCCACACCCGCCGCCATGGTGGCGCTGGGGGAAGAGGGCATCGCCGCCCACATCCGCACCCTCGGCCTCTATCGCGGCAAGGCGAAGAATGTCGCGGAACTCTCCCGCCTGCTGCTGGCCCGCCACGGCGGCGCGGTGCCGGTGGAGCGCGAGGCGCTGGAAGCTTTGCCCGGCGTCGGCCGCAAGACCGCCAATGTGGTGCTGAACATCGCCTTCGGCGTACCCACAATCGCGGTGGATACCCACCTGTTCCGCGTCGCCAACCGCACCGGCCTTGCCCCCGGCGCGACCCCGCTTGAGGTCGAGCTGGGCCTGGAAAAGCGCATCCCGGACCGCTTCAAGCGCCATGCCCATCATTGGCTGATCCTGCACGGGCGCTACATCTGCAAGGCCCGCCTGCCCGATTGCCCGATCTGCCCCATCAATGATTTGTGCCGCTGGCCGGACAAGCCGATCTAGAGGCGCGCGTCCTAGGCCTCGATCAGCTTATGGGTCGGCACCACCTTCAGCCGCTTGTGCAGATGCACCATGAAGGCGGTGCCGAACACCGGCATGATGAGGTTGAGGATCGGCACCATCAGCAGCGGCGTCATGAGCAGACCGGCAATGAAGATGCTGGTGGCGTTGGCCTGGCGCAGGGCGCGGGCCTGGGCCGGCGAGGAAAAGCGCATGGCGACCATCTCGAAATATTCGCGGCTGAGCAGATAGGCATTGGCCACGAAGAAGGCGATCAGATTGACGCCCGGCACCAGAAGCAGCATCAGCGCCACGATGTTCACCGCCAGCACCAGCACGAAGAAGCGCGCGGAATAATAGAGTGAGGTGGCGAGCGGCTGGGGCGTGCCGACCGGATCGTCGGGATAGCTCGCGCGCTCCACCTTCTCGGCAACATCGTCCACGAACAGGCCGGCGACCAGCGAGGACACGGCCGGCATCAGATAGGCAACGCCGAACACCAAGCCGAGGCCGGTGACGATGGCCAGCGTGGTATCGAGCCAAGGATAGGGCAGCTCCGCGAGACGCTCCACCGCCGCGAAGGCGGCAATGCCCAGCACCATCAGCAGACCCAGTGCGAGCAGCACCGATTTGACCAGAACGCCGCGCAGGAGCGGCGAGAAAACCTGCCCGAACGCGGTGAAGGCGGCGGCGAACATCTAGGGGCCTCGCGGATGGAAAGAAAATGCCCCCTTCACGTGGGGTGCGCCATCGCTCCCCTCAAGGGCGGCGGCATGACCTGGCGCCTGTGCCTCAGGGATAGACGCGCACGGGGAAGTCCACATGGAACACTCGTTGCTGGCCGAAGCGCTTGATATAAGAGCTTTTGACCTCGCCGAGCTTGGTGGCAGCGTCCGGCGTATTGGGAAGAACGATCACCAGCACACGCGTCCCGGGCCGCGACAGGGCGAGGGCGACTGTGGTCGAGAGCGGAGCCGGCACCGGGGGCGTGGCCCCGGCGGCCGGGGCGGTTGCGGTCGTCGGCGCCGGGGAGGATGCTGCGGGCGCGGGCGTCCCCTGGGCAGCCGGCTGTGGCGCCGGAGCGCTGGCCGAAAGGCCCTGCGCCTCCAGCACCGTGAAGCCGCCGGGAAAGCGCGGCGCGACCACATCGGCAACGAACTGCACCCATTGCTGCTCGCTGACGCCGCGACCATCCGGCGTGTTCAGGTTGAAGAACAGCTGGCTCTCCAGGAAGACGCTGTCTGCCCACGGCGTCGGCTGCCAGCCGGGCGCCACCGCCGCAGCTGGCGCATCCTGGGCATGTGCCGGGCCGACGAGCACCGCGCCAAGCAATAAGGTGCGAAACAGCATGGACGCCTGCATTTCCCGGTTCCCCCAGCCTCGTCCCGCCGCTCGCCCGGATCCGCGCCGATCCGGCGGCCAGGTGCCACCCTCTGATGGCATATGAACCATTCCCAGTGGAGCGGGCAACCCGCCGCGAGTGGGCCAGTCGACGCCGCCCCCACCCGAGGGTCGCCAGGGGCGGAGCATGCGAACGAACATTCGCTCTTGACCGGGACCTCTGCTGCCGGCAGGGTGAGAGCGAACGTTCATTCTCATTTTTGAAGGTCCATGGCTTTGGGCGTCCCCACACTTGCCGCTGTCGATCATCGCAGCGAGCAACAGAAGCGTATCCTCACGGCGGCCGTGCAATGCTTCGCGCGTGACGGGTTTCACGGCACCTCGATGCAAAAGATCTGCGCCGAGGCGGGGATGAGCCCGGGCGCCCTGTATCGTTACTTTCCTTCCAAGGAATCCATCATCGGCGCCATCGTCGAAGGGGAAAGCGCAGACCGCGCGAGGTTGTTCGAATATCTCGACCAGGCCCCGAGCCTGATCGACGGGCTGACGGAATGCATCGCCACGCTGCTGGCCAACGACACCATGGACTGCGCCAAGCTCGGCCCGGAAATCATGGCAGAGGCGATCCGCAATGAGAAATTGCGCGATGCGTTAGAGCCGGTGGAGGAGGAAAGCCACGTTCTGCTGCGGGCCGCCCTGGTTTCCGGCATGGAAAAGGGCGAGATCGACCCGACCGCAGATCCCGACACGCTGGTGATGCTGCTCAAGGTGATGGGCGATGGGATAATCCTGCACAACCAGCTTCATCCCCAGTGGAATTTGCCCGCGCGCCTGCCGGCTTTCGCGACCCTGGTGCGGCGCATGCTCGCGCCGGAAGCAAAAGCGCCCGCGCCATGAGCATTACCTTGCCGCAATTTCCGTATCGTCATGCGCCCGCAAAAGCGCGCGCGGCCGAGGCCGCACACAGAGAGACCGACCATCCCATGCCCCGCAGCGCATATTCCGGCAGCGAATCACCTCACGTCCCGTCGCGCCAGGGCCGGTCGCGTCGCCTTCTAGCCGGCGCGCTGTTCGCTGTGGCCCTCGCGGCGCCCCAGTTCGTGTCCCCCGCCGTCGCCGAGGCGCCGGCCGCCGAACCCGCCAAGGGCCTCACGGTGAGCGTCACCCATCCTCAGCAAAGGTTGATGACCGAGACCCTCCTCGTCACCGGCTCGCTGATCGCGCGCGAGGAAATCCAGGTGGGGCCGGAAATCGAGGGCTATCGCCTCATCGAGATCCTCGCCGAGGTGGGCGATCGCGTGAAGCAGGGCCAAGTCCTGGCGCGGCTCAATCGCGAGGTGCTGGAAACCCAGCTCGCGCAGAATACCGCCAATCGCGCCAAGGCCAAGGCCGCCATCGCCCAGCAACGCGCCAATCTCGACCAGATGCTCGCGCAAGAAGCTGAGGCGACCTCGGCAGTTGAGCGCGCGCGCCAATTGCGCAAGACCGGCGTGGTCTCGCAGGAAACCCTGGATGAGCGCGAGCGCGCCGTGAAAGTCGCGAGCGCCCAAGTGGCCGCTACCCGCGAAGCCCTTATCGCGAGCGAAGCCGACGCCGGCTTGGTGGAGGCACAACGCTCCGAAATCGCGCTGAAGCTCACCCGCACGGAGGTGAAGGCCCCGGCCGCAGGCGTGATCCTTGCCCGCGATGCCCGGATCGGCGCCATCGTCTTGTCCAACAAGTCGGAACCCCTGTTCCGCATCGCCCGCGACGGCGCCATCGACCTTGATGCCGAGGTGCCCGAAGTGGCAATGCCCCGCATGAAGATCGGCCAGAGCGTCAGCGTCACTCCCGCCGGTTTCCCCGCACCTCTGGAAGGCAAGGTGCGTTTGATCTCGGCCCAACTCGACAAATCCACCCGCCTCGGCAAGGTGGAAATCGCCCTGGCCGACGACGACCGGCTGCGTCCCGGCACTTACGGGCGCGGCGTGATTGAGATCGCCCGCCGCGAGGGGCTCGCCGTGCCGCAGTCCGCGGTCATGTTCGACGCCAAGGGCGCCTATGTGCTGGTGGTCAAGGATGGCGTCGTTGCAGAACGGCGGGTCGAGCCGGGCCTGAAGAGCGAGGGCCGCATCGAACTTGTCTCCGGCGTAAGCGCCGATGATCTTGTGGTCGTGCGCGCCGGGGGCTTCCTGCGCGAAGGCGACAAGGTCAACGCGGTCGAAACGGACCGTACCGCGACGGGAGTAAAGTAAGCGCCATGGCTCTCAACATCTCCGCCTGGGCGATCCGCAAGCCGATCCCCTCCCTGGTCCTGTTCGTGGTCCTCATCGCGCTCGGCATCGTGCATTTCAGCTCGCTGCCGGTGACGCAGATGCCGAACATCGACGTGCCCATCGTCATGGTCTCCATCTCCCAGCCCGGTGCCGCGCCGAGCGAACTGGAGACCCAGATCACCAAGAAGGTGGAGAACGCCGTTGCCGGCGTGTCGGGGGTGAAGCACATCACGTCCTCGCTCTCGGAAGGCTCCTCCGTCACCACCATCGAGTTCCACCTGGAAACGGCGGTTGACCGGGCGGTGAACGACACGCGCGACGCCATCACCAAGATCCGCACCGAGCTGCCCCAAGCCATTGAGGAACCTCTGATCCAGCGGGTGGACATCGAGGGCCTGCCGATCGTCACCTATGCCGTCGCCTCCCCCACCATGAATGCGGAGGAGCTGTCCTGGTTTGTGGACGACACCGTCGCCCGCACGCTCCAGGGCATTCGTGGCGTCGCACAGGTGAAGCGCGAGGGCGGTGTCGACCGTGAAATCCGGGTCGCGCTCGATCCCGACCGGTTGATGTCGCTCGGCATTACCGCGGCCGAGGTCTCACGCCAGTTGCGGGCCACCAATGTGGACGTCTCCGGCGGGCGTGGCGAAGTCGGCACGCAGGAGCAGTCGATCCGCACATTGGCCGGGGCAGCCAGCGTGGACGACCTCGCCGAGACCCGGATCGTGCTGTCCAACGGGCGCTATGTCCGGCTGAAGGATCTCGGCACCGTCACCGACGGGGCGGCGGAGCAGCGCGTGTTCGCTCGGCTCGACGGGCGCCCGGTGGTGGCATTCGGCGTCTATCGCGCCAAGGGCTTCTCCGACGTGGTGGTCTACGACCGCACCGAGGCGGAGGTGAAGAAGCTGCTTCAGTCCCATCCCGACGTGTCGATCAGCATGATCGATACGACGGTGCGCTATACCAAGGCGGACTATGAATCCGCCATGCACACCTTGATCGAAGGCGCGATCCTGGCGGTGATCGTGGTGTTTTTGTTCCTGCGCGACTGGCGCGCGACGCTCATTACCACGCTCGCCATCCCGCTCTCCATCCTGCCGACCTTCTGGGTGATGGATGCGCTCGGTTTCTCGCTGAACGCGGTGAGCCTGCTCGCCATCACGCTCGTGACCGGCATCCTCGTCGACGACGCCATCGTCGAGATCGAAAACATCGTGCGGCACATGCGACAGGGGAAATCCCCCTATCGCGCGGCCATCGAGGCGGCGGACGAGATCGGCCTCGCGGTGGTGGCGACGACGCTGACAATCGCCGCCGTGTTCGTGCCGGTATCCTTCATGGGCGGCATTGCCGGGCAATATTTCAAGCAATTCGGCATCACGGTCGCGGTGGCGGTGCTGTTCTCGCTCGCCGTCGCCCGCCTCATCACGCCGTTGATGGCCGCCTATTTCCTGCGCGACCATGGCCATCGTGAAACCGGCGACGGCTTCATCATGCGCCATTACCTGCGCCTTCTCGCATGGTCCGTGCGGCACCGTTTCGCGACCATCGCCATGGGCTTCGCCGTGTTCGCGGGCACCATCTTCCTGTCCACGCTGCTGCCCTCGGGTTTTCTGCCCACCAACGACATCTCCCGCTCCATGCTGTCCATTGAGATGCCACCGGGCACGACGCTCGCGGAAACGCAGGCGGTGGCGGACAAGATCACGGCCGACCTGCTGAAGCAGCCGGAAGTGGCCAGCGTCTATGCAACCGCCGGCACCGGCGGACAGGGCGGCATGGCGATGATGGCGAGCGAGGTGCGCAAGGCGACGATCGTGGTCAATCTCAAGCCGCGCGCCGAGCGCAGCGTCGACCAGAAGACCTTCGAGAGCCGCCTGCACGGTGAGCTGGCGGCGCTTCCGGACATGCGCTTCACCTGGAGCCCCAACGGGCAAGCGGCGCAGCGCGGCTTCTCCATGATCCTGTCCGGCAATGACGGCGATGCCGTGGAGGCGGCGGCGCTGAAACTGGAGAAGGAGGTGCGCGACAACGTGCCGACCCTTTCCAACGTCGTCTCCAGCGCCGCGCTCGACCGGCCGGAGATCCGCATCGTGCCGAAGCTGGACCAGGCAGCCCAGCTCGGCGTGTCGGTGGACACGATCGCCGAGACCGTGCGCATCGCCACCATCGGCGATATTGCCGCCAATCTCGCCAAATTCTCCGCCAAGGACCGTCAGATCGACATCCGGGTGCAGATGGACGAGAAGGCGCGCGCCAAGCTCGCCACCTTCGATGCGCTGAAAGTGCCCACCGCCAAGGCCGGCGTCTCGGTTCCGCTGTCCTCGGTGGCGGATGTGAGCTTCGGCAAGGGCCCGACATCGCTCGATCGCTATGATCGCGCCCGCCGTGTCGCGGTGGAGGCCGACCTTGTGGGCGAGACCCCGCTCGGCGCCGCCATCGAGGCGGTCAAGGCGCTACCGGCCGCGAAGAACCTGCCGCAGGGCGTGATGCTCAAGGAATCCGGCGATGCCGAGATCATGGGCGAGGTGTTCTCCGGCTTCGCTCTCGCCATCGGCGCCGGCGTGATGTTGGTGCTGGCGGTGCTGGTGCTGCTGTTCCAGGATGTGCTTCAGCCCATCACGATCCTGGTGGCGTTGCCGCTCTCGGTGGGCGGCGCCTTCATCGCGCTGCTGCTCACCGGCAATTCCATCTCGCTGCCGGTGGTGATCGGCTTCCTGATGCTGATGGGCATCGTGACGAAGAACGCCATTCTGCTGGTCGATTTCGCCATCGAATCCATCGCCAAGGGCATGGACCGCACCACGGCGCTGATCGAATCCGGCCGCAAGCGCGCCCAGCCCATCGTCATGACCACCATCGCCATGGCGGCGGGCATGCTGCCTTCGGCATTGGCATTGGGCGAGGGCGGCTCGTTCCGCGCGCCCATGGCGATCGCGGTGATCGGCGGGCTGATCGCCTCCACCGTGCTGTCGCTGGTGTTCGTGCCGGCGGTGTTCTCGGTGATGGACGATTTCAGCCACGTCCTGGGCCGGCTGTTCGGCCGGTTCGTGGGCAAGCGGGACGAGCATCCGGGTCACGCGGACAGCGCGCACGGGCCGGACGCGCACGGGTCCGATGCGCAGAGCGGTCAGAAGCACCTGCCCTTCCCCCGCGCGGCCGAATGACATCGCGCGCCCCGGCCGGAAGGGGAAAACGGCCGGGGCGCGCCTGCGCCGGGACGGCTGCGCTCAGCGCAGGCCGCCCGAGGCGAAGATGACCTCGCCGGTGAGCCATCCGGCATCAGCGGAAGCGAGGAAAGTGGCGACGGTCGCAATATCCTTCGGCTGGCCGCCGCGCCCGAGCGGAGTCTTGGCGATCAAGTCCCGTTCCAGGTCGCTCCCGGTGATGTTCAGGCTCCGCGTGCCTTCCGTCTCCACCCCGCCGGGGCTGATGGCGTTGACGCGGATCTGGCGCGGGCCGAGTTCGGTGGCGAGCACGCGCGTAATGGAATCCACTGCGCCCTTGGTTGCCGTATAGACCGAAGCGCCCGGCAGCGAGACGGTGGTGACCGCCGAGGAAATATTGATGATGCTGCCGCCCTCGGCGGAGAAGTGCTTGACCGCCTCCTTGGTCGCCAGCAGGAGGCCGAGGACGTTGGTATCGAACTGGCGGTGGAAGTGTTCCTCGTTCACCTCCTCGATCGGCGCGAAACTGTAGACCCCGGCATTGTTCACGAGAATGTCCAGCCTGCCGAATGCGGCCTTCGTTTCCGCAAACAGGCGCGCCACGTCGGCGGCCTTCGCCACATCGCCCTGCACCGCAAGCGCCTTGCCGCCGGCAGCCTTGATCTCGGCTACGACGCGGTCCGCGCCCTCCTTGCTGGAAGCGTAGTTCACCGCCACCGCAGCCCCTTCGGCCGCAAGGCTTTTCGCAATGGCTGCGCCGATTCCCTTGGAGGCCCCAGTGACTACGGCGACCTTGCCTGAAAGCTTGCTCATCTCATCTCTCCCAACCGGAACGATTCGATAATTAGATAAACATCGAATTGATGTGCGGCGTAAATGGGAAGCCCGCCCGCCGATTCAAGGGGCGGTCGCAGGTCGGCGGAGAGCTGACGCAGGGGCCTCAGATGCGGGAAAGCTGCTCGAGATAGGCGCCGAGCACATCGCGGCGCAGAATGAGCTTGGCGAACTTGCCCTCGCGCACGATGTCCACGAGGCCCGCGGTCTCAAGCTCTTTCACATGGTGGGAGATGGTCGCGGCGCTGACCGCATGACATTCCACCAGGGCACTGCACGCCAGGTGTGTGCCGGAGGCGCCGATCTTCTTCAGGATCTGGTAGCGGCGCGGTTCCGCCAGGGCGCGGGCGATCTGAGCAAACTGCTTCTCGCTCAGATGGATGGGTTCCGCAGACGACATGATCTCAAACTCGTGGGCGCAACGATCCGTTTCGTGGCCGGCGCTGGGCTCAATATGTGGTCGGCACCGCGCTTTGACAACGCCGCGCGCTCCGCCCCCATCGGCGCGAGCCCGGCCACCCGGCGTTGGATCCTCCGCGCCGCGCGTCGAAAATGTATTCCACATCCATTTCGAGCATCTTGACTTGTTCGCCAAAAAGAACGATGGTTCGTTCAGGGAAACACAAACGATGGGTGCGGCCATGATGCGCTGCCTGTGTATGCGAATGTGACTGCGGCCTTTTGTGTGCGCCGCGCCTTTTGCCGCCCGAAATTCCCTTCCAGCCGTCGGTTTCCTGGGCCATTGATTGGACCGCCAGGACGAACGCCTCGCGCTTTCACCGACGAAAGCCGGAGATGAACGTGACCGCTATCCTGCCTATTCTTGCCGCATCGGCACAGCAGGCCGACCCCTTGGGAAGGCCTTTGCCGGTGCAGAATCCCGTCATCCGCTTCGAGCACGTGGTCAAGACCTACGCCGCCCGCCAAGGCACCCCTGAGGTCGCCGCCCTCTCGGACGTCGACCTTGCCGTGCCCGAGGGGGCCATTGTCGGCGTCATCGGCCGCTCGGGCGCCGGCAAGTCCACCCTCATCCGCCTGGTCAACGGGCTGGAGCGCCCCACCGCCGGGCGAATCGTGGTGGACGGCACCGATATTACCGCCTTGTCGGAGACAGGCCTGCGCGAAGCGCGCCGCTCCATCGGCATGATCTTCCAGCATTTCAACCTGCTGGCGCGGCGGACCGCGTTCGAAAATATCGCCTTGCCGCTGGAGATTGCCGGCGTCTCGCGCCGCGAGATCAAGGCGCGGGTGGAACCGCTGCTCGATCTCGTTGGCCTCGCCGATAAGCGCGACCGCTATCCCGCCGAACTCTCCGGCGGGCAGAAGCAGCGCGTCGGCATCGCCCGGGCGCTGGCCACCCGCCCGCGCGTGCTGCTCTCGGACGAGGCAACCTCCGCCCTCGACCCGGAAACCACCAATCAGATCCTCGCCTTGCTGCGCAAGGTCAACGCCGACCTCAAGCTCACCGTCCTGCTGATTACCCATGAGATGGCGGTCATCAAGGCGGTCGCAAACCGCGTGGCCGTGCTGGATGGGGGGCGCATCGTCGAGGACGGGCCGACGTTCGACATCTTCGCCCATCCCCGGCATGCCACGACCAAGGCGTTCATCTCCGCCATCACGGGCGCCGCCCTCCCCGCCCAGGTGGCCGACCGGCTGCGGCGCGAGCGGACCCAAGACGCGAACGCCGTGCTACGCATCGTCTTCACCGGCACCCATGCCACTGACCCGGTTCTGTCCCGCATCTCGCGCCTGCTTGGCGTCGATGTGAACATCATCCAGGCGCAGGTGGACGACATCGCCGGCGCGCCGTTCGGCGTCATCGTGGTCTCGGTGCCGGGGGATGTGGCGACCGTGGCGGCGGTGGAAGCCGCGGCGACCCGGCTTGGCCTCGGCGTGGAGGTGCTTGGCTATGTTTCCTGAAATCCTCTCCCCCGCCATCGTCGATCTGCTGATCGACGCCACCCGCCAGACCCTCTACATGGTCGCCATATCGGGCCTGATCGGCACGCTGATCGGCCTGCCCCTTGGCGTGTTCCTGGCCACCAGCCGCAGCGGCGAACTGTTCGCCGCCCCCGTGCTCAATCAAACGCTGGGCCTGGTGGTGAACGCGGCCCGCTCCACCCCCTTCATCATTCTAGTGGTGGCCATCATTCCGTTCACGCGGCTGATCGCGGGCACCTCCATCGGCACCAACGCGGCCATCGTGCCGCTGACGGTGGCAGCCGCCCCCTTCATCGCCCGGCTGATCGAGGCCGCCATCCGCGAGGTGGATCAAGGCCTTGTGGAAGCCGCCCGCGCCATGGGGGCAAGCCCGCTCCAGATCGTGGTGAAGGTGCTTCTGCCCGAGGCGTTGCCCGCCATCACCTTGGCCCTCACCCTCGCGGTGGTGAGCCTGCTCGGCTATTCCGCCATGGTGGGCGCGGTGGGGGGCGGCAGCCTTGGCGATCTTGGCATTCGCTTCGGCTACCAGCGCTTCATGCCCGACGTGATGGCCGCCGTGGTGGTGGTCCTGATCCTTCTGGTGCAAGCGGTGCAGAGCTTCGGCGACCTGCTAGCCCGCCGCCTCGACAAGCGCAGCCGGCGCGACTGAACCTTTCATTCAAGGAGATTGTGACATGAACCTCCGCTTCCGCGCGCTCGCGCGCGTGCTCACCGTATCGTTCGCCCTGACGAACGGCGCCTTTGCCGAGACCATTTCGGTGGGCGTCACCCCAGGTCCCCATGCCCAGATCCTGGAAGCGGTGAAGCCCATCGCCGCCAAGCAGGGCCTCGATATCAAAATCGTCGAATTCTCCGATTACATCGTGCCCAATACCGCGCTGGATTCCGGGGAATTGCAGGCGAATTCATTCCAGCACCAGCCCTATCTCGACAATCAGGTGGCCGATCGCGGCTATAAGATCATCTCGGTGGGTCAGACGGTAAACTTCCCCATCGGCATCTATTCCAAGAAGTTCAAGAGCCTGGATGACCTGCCCCTGGGCGCGAGCCTTGCCATTCCCAACGATCCGACCAACGGCGGCCGGGTGCTGCTGCTGCTGGCGGGCAAGGGCTATATCAAGCTGCGCGAGGGCGTGGGCTTCAAGCCGAGCGTCGCGGATATCATTGAAAACAAGAAGAAATTCAAGATCGTCGAGATCGACGCGGCCCAGCTTCCCCGCTCCCTGCCCGATGTCGACGCGGCCGGCATCAACACCAATTATGCCAAGGAAGCCGGCCTCGACCCGGTGAAGGATCCGATCCTGCGGGAAGACCCGAAGGGCCCGTATGTCAATGTCATCGCGGTGCGCACGCAAGACAAGGACAAGCCGTTCGTGAAGATCCTGGTGGAAAGCTATCGCTCCCCCGAGGTGAAGGACTTCATCCTCACCACCTTCAAGGGCGCGGTTCTTCCGAGCTGGTGAGCCCTAAGGGCCTGTTTGAAATCCGGAAAGCTCCGATCGACACGCGCCTTCTCCCCGTGGGGGAGAGGGTTGGGGTGAGAGAGCCAAGAGCGGATTCTCGACGCCCCCCTCACCCGCCCGCTGCGCGGTCGACCTCTCCCCGTGGGGGAGAGGGGCATTCTCAGGCGTTGGCTTCGAGGCGCGATATCACGGCGATCCGCGCCTCGTCGATTTGCTTCTCATAATTGTCGGCGAGCGGTTCGCCGAGGGCGTTTTCCAGCACGCCCCGCACCGCATAGAGCGCCGCCAGTTCCGCCGGATGCTCCAGATCATCGCGCGCATCCTGCTCCGCCGGATCGGAGGTTATGCGCGAAATCAGGTCCAGCAGCACCACGGCCACGGACCGGTCGATCGTCATGACCACATCGCCGCTGGGCAAGGTGACGGAATCGGTGAGCGGCTCGTTCATGGGCGCGGTCATGGG